>JBEPZQ010000014.1:9019-17793 GCA_041640755.1 Thermodesulfovibrio sp.
AAACTCATCTGAACCCATATCAATAAATTTTCCTGATGCATATCCCTCCAAAGCCCTCGTAGTCGTTGTTCCAACAGAAAAAATCCTTTTGCCTGATGCCTTGACCTTTTCAATCTCATCCAATAGTTTTCTTTCTATTTCAAAATACTCTGCATCCATTTGATGCTTTTCCACATCATCTGATTTGATTAATTTAAATGTCCCCACTCCAACATGAAGGGTAATTTCTCTTAATAATACTCCTTTTTGCACAATTTTTTTAAGAAGCTTTTCTGTAAAATGAAGACCGGCTGTTGGAGCAGCAATTGAGCCGTTTTTCTTTGCATATACTGTTTGATAATCCTGCCTATCTTTGTCCTCAGGCTTTCTTTTTATGTAAGGTGGTAAAGGCATAAATCCTTTTTCATTGATGAATTTTTTTGCAAATTCTGGGTTCATATCTGGAAATATAAGCTCTTTGCCTTGAGAGTTTTTTCTTATAAACAAAAGCTTATCGTCAACATAAACCTCACCTTCATAACTTCCCTTTGTCATTACTTCCCAAACTGTATTATTATCTTTAAAATCTTTTTCATGAATAAGCAAAATTTCTATCTTTCCTCCAGTAGGTTTTTTACCAATAAGCCTTGCTGGTATAACTCTTGTATTGTTTATTATAAGCATATCACCTTCTGTAAGATAATCTACGATGTCTAAAAAAATTCTGTGTTCAATTTTACCAGATTCTTTATATAAAACAAGAAGGCGAGCTTTATCTCTTTCTTTTATAGCTTCCTGAGCGATTAGTTCAGGAGGGAGTTCAAAATCCAGTTCAGTGATTTTCATTGAGCTTTGATATCTCCGTACCGGGATAAAAGTAAGATAAAATCTCTTTATAACTTTTCCCTTCCTGTGCCATCTGAAATGCACACCACTGGCACATTCCAACGCCATGTCCGTATCCCTGTCCTTCAAATATTACGCCATCACCTTCAACTTTTATGGATTTGATCATTGTGCTTGGTAATAATGACCACTGAAGGAGTCTTCTTAATTCTGTTGCTTTGATAATCTTTTTTTCTTTTCCATTTAAGAATGCAAGCTCCTTTACTCTACCTGTGCTTGTATAGCTTATAATCTTTACATCTGAAATTTTCTTCATAGATAAAGACTTTTCAAGTATTTCAAAGCTGATTTTCTTCTCCCAAAGAGTATATGGAGAAGGAGTAAATGGAAGTTCAACAGGCTTTAAATAAGGATATTCCCTGCCAAATACTTCCTTTGCATCCTCTGTTTTTTCTATACTGCAGGCATGATAAAAAGCCATAATTGGCTCTCCATTGTACGTTAATATCTCACCTTTTGTTGCCTTTACTGCCTTTTCAACTTCTTCAGATTTTATATCACCCTTATATACCTGATGAAAAACAGAAGAGGTAACATCATAAAAATTTCTTTCTCTGTTTCTAATGATATGAGTAACCGCATAGGTTCTTGCCAAAACAGCTTGTGCTTTAAGTGCCTCTTCGGGCCACTGAATGGCAACTTCAGAGGCAACAACTCCTTTTACCTACTATTCTAAATTAACCACATTAATTAAAAAATAGCCATCCTCCCCCTTCCAGATTTCTATCTCTCCCTCATATGTAGAACCTGAGACAATTGCCTTTGCTGCTACTTTTTTAATTTTCTTCAAATCATTTTGCTGAGGTCTTCTATCACCCAATAGGACCCTTATATAAGAATTGCTGTTTTGCTCAATTGCAAAAAGCTCTGATGGTGTTATCAAAAACAAAAATATAATTGTTGCAACAAATATCTTTAAAATTCTCATCTTCGGCTGAAAATATAAAGCAATAGTGAAAGTATTATGCTTAAAACTATTGATGTCCCGAGAGGAAAATATAAAGTGAAGTTTCTTCTTTCAATAACTATATCTCCTGGAAGTTTGCCAATAAATGGAATTTTCCCTGCAAGCATCATAATTAATCCGATTAAAATTGTTATTGCTCCGACAATAATTAAAAACTTGCCTATCTCATTCATAATCAATCCTCTTTAAATATCTCTCAGCCTCAGAATAGATGCATCCACAATATTTTTGTCTGTAAAGTTCCAATTCTTTCGCAATCTGCATACCTTCCCTGAATCCTGCTCTAAAATCCTCTGGAACGAAGGATAATTTATATTCATTCTCTAGTTCCTTACCTATTTGTAATATTTTATCAAAATTCTGATAAGGACTTACCAGTAATGTAGTTGAAAAATGGCTAAATCCTAACTCCTTTGCCTTCTTTGCTGTTTCCTCAAGCCTTAATCTGTAACAGTATTGACATCTTTCAGCTTCTTTACCACTAACCATACGAATAAATTTGTAAAATTTTGTGTAATCATCATCGTAAATAACCTGAAAATTCCATAGTTTTTGCAATTTTTTCAAAGACTCAAGCCTTGCTTTGTATTCAGTATAAGGGTGAATATTCGGATTAAACCAGAATACTTTTATATCAAATCCTTTATTTTTTAATGACTTATAAGAGAAAATTAAACAGTTACTACAACATGCATGAAGTAATAGCTTCATTAAAATAACCTTTCTGGTATTCTCTTTTTTAAAACTTCATAAGCAAGCCTTGTTGCTACCCTACCCCTTGCTGTTCTTTCAATGAAGCCTTCTTGCATGAGATAAGGCTCATAAACATCTTCTATAGTGTCTTTGTCTTCCCTTAAAGATGCTGCTATTGATTCAATTCCTGCAGGTCCTCCATTGAATTTTTCAATAATCGTAAGAAGAATCTTTCTGTCCATCTCATCAAGCCCGTAATCATCAACATCAAGAGAACTTAGAGCTTCCTTTGCGATTGTTATATCAATATTATCTCTTCCCTTTACCTGCGCAAAGTCTCTAATTCTCTTTAAAAGTCTATTTGCAATTCTCGGAGTTCCCCTTGAGCGTCTTGCAATTTCCATTGCTGCATCATCATCTATTGAAATTCCAAGTATTCTTGCTGACCTTGATACAATTTGCTGTAACTCATCGTGAGCATAAAACTCTAATCTGAAGACAACGCCAAATCTGTCTCTAAGGGGTGATGTAATAAGTCCTGTTCTTGTAGTAGCACCAATAAGTGTAAATCGTGGAAGATTTATCTTTATGGAACGAGCAGAAGGACCCTGACCAACTATTATATCCAGTGTGAAGTCTTCCATTGCTGGATATAAAATCTCTTCAACAACTCTTGGAAGTCTATGAATTTCATCTATAAATAAAATATCCCTGTCAGAAAGATTAGTTAAAATTGCTGCCACATCTCCTGCCCTTTCAAGCACAGGCCCAGATGTGGTTTTTATGTTAACACCAAGCTCATTTGCTATAATTGAAGCGAGTGTTGTTTTACCAAGCCCCGGAGGACCGCAGAATAAAACATGGTCAAGGGGCTCTCCTCTTAAAAGTGCTGCTTTTATAAAAACTTCAATGTTTTCTTTGATTCTCTTCTGACCTATAAAATCCTTTAAAGTTTTAGGTCTTAGGGTAATATCTAATAGTTCATTATTTTGCAATGTTTCTCTATTCTGCATATTTCCCCGCCAGAAGTGCTAAGCATTCTTTTATAATTGAAGCTTCATCCTTGTCTTTGCTATATACTTTTTCAAGGGCTTCTTTTGCATCCGTTTTCTTGTAGCCTAAGTTTAAAAGGGCAGACAAAATATCATCATACCCTCTATCAAATTCATGCTTAATTGAAGGTAAAATACCTCTCAACTCAAGAAGAATCCTTTGAGCAGTTTTTTTGCCAATTCCCGGCACTTTACTAAGGGCTTTTATATCTTCCTTTTCAATGATATTGTAAAGATTTATACTATCATAGGTTGAAAGGATATTCATTGCAGTAGCGGGACCAATGCCTGAAATTTTAATTAATTTTTCAAATAGTTCTTTTTCATACTCATCTAAAAAACCGTATAGTTCAATAGAGTCTTCTTTTAAACAAAGGGAAGTGTAAATTTTCACATCCTCGTCTTTATGAATAAATTGTGATACTCTAATTGGTATCCTTATTGAAAATCCTATCCCTCTTACTTCAAGAACTAATCTGTCTGGCTTGATCTGAACTGCTTTACCTCTAATAAATGAAAGCATTTATTTATTTTAACACTTTTAAAAGGCTTTTTGAATTTATATGGCAAATTGCTACAGCAAGGGCATCTGAGCTATCATAGGAAAACTTTCCATCACAATTTAAAAAATGCCTTACCATACTTCTTACTTGTATCTTATCAGCCCTTCCATAGCCTGTAATGGCTTTTTTTATCTCTGTTGAACTGTACTCAAAGACAGGTATCTGATGCTGTGCAGCTACTAATAGCGCAATTGCTCTTGCGTAGGTTAATACAAAGGAAGAAGGAATTGTTCTGCCAACAAAGGCTTTTTCTATTGCCATCTCATTAGGTTGATATTTTTCTATGATTTCATTCAGAGTCTGATAAATTAGATTTAGCCTTTCTGGTATGTTAATATTGTGAGCAAGATGTAATGTTCCTGCATGAATCATCTCCATTGAATAAGAAACTATTCCATAACCAAAATGTCTGCTTCCCGGGTCTATACCTATAATTCTCATTGTTCTGTCTTTCTTTTAGTAACTGGTAATTCAAAAAGAATGTCTTCAACAAGTTCACATAAAATATGCCCTAAAGTGATATGGGTTTCCTGAATTCTTGGTGTTTCCTCTGATGCTACGGCAAAGGCATAATCAACTTTTGATATAAGTTTTTCACCTTTTTTGCTTGTAAAGGCTATTGTTTTAAGCCCTCTTTTTTTGGCAACTTCAATTGCTTTAATAACATTTCTTGAAGACCCAGAAGTGCTTATTCCTATTGCAACATCTCCCTTTTGACCAAGTGCCTTTATTTGTTTTGCAAAAATCTCAGAATAATCATAATCATTTGCTATGGCTGTTATAACAGCCATATCAGTGTTAAGGGCTATTGCTGGAAGTCCAGGTCTTTCCCTTTTAAAACGATTAACAAATTCTGCAGCAATGTGCGAAGCATCTGTGGCGCTTCCACCATTTCCAAAAATAAGAATCTTTCCTCCCTCACTTAGAGTCTTTGCAATTAATTCTGCAACTTCTTTGATAATGGCAATATTTTCTTTAAAAAACAACTCTTTAACCTTTATAGATTCCTTATAGGCATTTTTAATTTTTTCCTCAATTTCCATTTTTTCCTCCATTCATTCTTCTTTAAAACAAGGATAAAGTTTATCATATGTAGCAAGTATATGCTCAGGAACAACTCTGACATCTTCAAGAATGGTCATAAAGCCGACATCTCCTGCCCATCTTGGAACTATATGCCAATGAAGATGTTCATCAATGCTTGCTGAAGCAACAACTCCAATATTTAGTCCAACATTAAAACCTTCCGGATGCATGACTTTTCTAAGGCATTTTAAAGACTTTACAGTAAGAAGCATGCACTCAGTAAGCTCTTCTGTATTTAACTCCTCCAAAGTGTGAACATGTCTATAAGGCACAACCATGAGGTGTCCAGAGCTGTATGGATATTTATTCATTATTATAAATGCAAGCTTTCCTCTGTAAAGTATTAGATTATCCCTATCTTTGTTCTCTTTAGGCTTATCACAAAAAATGCATCCCTTCTCCTTCTCACCCAAAATATACTCTATTCTCCACGGCGCCCATAATACTTTCATCCTAAAACTCCTGATAGTACTTATTTACAACATTAAATTCTTTTTTCACCAAATCTCTCTTGTTCTTATCTTTTTTGCAGTAATAACAGTAAATTTTCCTTGTAAAGCATCTCCATACTTATCAATTACAGTTGTTAAAGATATAGAAATTTCCTTAAGTTCTTCAGGTTTATATCTTAACAAAAACAAACAATTTTTTTATAAAACCTTTGTTAGTCTGTCATTGCGAGCCTCGCCGAAGGTGAGGCTCGCAATCTCATAAAAAAGGTGAGATTGCTTCGCTCGCAATGACAATTGGGAATCGCTCAATTTATATATTAACAACATCCCCCCTGAACTTTTTTTTATGAGCAAAAATCCATTCTCCAAAATCTTTATCTTCTGTAATTAGAACTGCATTAAACTTTTTTGCAAGATTTAAAACCTCTTTGTCAGATATTCCCCTATAATTTTTTACAATAGAAATAACTTCTATGCCTTTTTTGTCCATCTCTATGACTAATCTGTAATCAACACTTTCGTCAATTAAGAGTTTAATAGGCAATCATTTCCTCCTGAGAGATAACATCTGCGGAATAAGCAATTGCTGCTTGTATATCTTCCTTTGTCAACTGAGGATATGCTTTAAGAAGTTCTTCAACTGTCATCCCCTCAGAAAGTTTTCTTAATATTAACTCTACTGTAACCCTTGTTCCTTTAAAAACTGGCTTACCAAGCATTACATCTGGATTTACAACTATCCTTTCTTTGTAATTTATGGTCATATTTTTCCTCCTACGAATGATTCTTTATATACTTTAATGCCTCTTGAGCATCTTCCCATGTAAGCCATTTATCTTTTCTGTCTCTGAGAAGATATGCAGGATGAAATGTTGGAACCACAGGAATACTATTGTAGGAAAAAACTTTGCCCCTTATTTTTGATATTGCCAATTCTTTAATTTTCCCCTTCATTCCCATTAAAACATAGGTAGCAACCTTACCAAGCGTCATGATTACTTTCGGTGAGATAATTTCAATCTCTTTTTTTAAATATTCAAAACACGAAGATACTTCTTCTTCAAGCGGATCTCTATTATTTGGAGGATGGCATTTTACAGTATTTGTGATATAAACCTCTTCCCTTTTAAAGCCCATTTTTTGAATTAAACTCGTAAGCAGTTTTCCAGCTTCTCCAACAAATGGACTTCCCTGCCTATCCTCATCTACTCCGGGAGCTTCTCCTATAAACATTAATCTCGCTTTGATGTTTCCCTCACCAAAAACAGGATTTGTTCTGCTTTTACTTAATTGGCACTTTGTACATTTGCCAACTTCTTCTTTAATTTTTTCAAGCTCAGCTTCTATATAAATCTCATCTTTTAAATTCATTGAACCTGCTGACTGTATAGAAGAACGAGACTTCACCGGCGTAGTTGCTCCTTGCAATGACAAATAAGATTGCTTTCGCGCTCTTAAAAAACTCTCAATAAACTTCGCAGGTAATTCGTTAAAACCCAGAGATTTATAATATGTCAATATGTTAACAATGCTTTCTATCTCTCTCCCCACTTAAGCTTCTCCCTCAAAATCTTAAAATAATCTCGTCCTATGGGTGCAATGATATAAGTTTTCTCTTCAGCTATTTTGCATCTAACTTTATCGTTCTTCCTTAATGGAAAGCCAATATGACCATCAATTGTTAAAAACACATCTTTAGCAGGTGATGCTATCACAATATCAATCACAAAATCATCTGGCAAAACAACAGGTCTAACAGTTAGCGTATGGGGGCATATTGGAGTAAAAACAAGTCCTTTGAGCGTTGGATAAAGAATTGGTCCACCAGCTGAGAGATTATATGCAGTTGAGCCGGTTGGCGTAGAAATTATTATTCCATCAGCCTTAATTGTAGAAACATAAGTATCGTTTATAATTAAGTCAAAATCTGAAATTTTTGCCATAATGCCTTTTCCAATAACAATGTCATTCAAACCAAGATATTTTGAAATTATCTCTTCGTCTCTAAAAACCTCTGCACTGAGCATGCTCCTTTGTTCTATTTCATATTTCCCAGAGAATATTTCTTCAAGGCATTCAAAAACCTCTGTGCGGGGGACTTCTGTTATAAAACCAAGATTACCCATATTTATGCCTATTATTGGAATTTTTTTTCCACCTACAATTCTTGAAACGCTTAGTATAGTTCCATCTCCTCCTAACACTAAAAGAGCATCTGAAGAACGGATGGTTTCAAGTTCTGAGTGGGTAAAAGTTGAAAACTCTCCTACAGAATGAAAGAGCTGGCAATCACTTTTTTTGTTTTTTAGCCATTCTTGAATTTTTAAAGCTGTCTCTATTGCTCTGTTGTCATTTTCTTTGTAAAGTATTGAGACTTTTTTAAACATTACAACTCCAAGTTAAAGACTCTTGTTTTTTCATCAACTAAATCTATTTTAATCTTTAATGAATTTTCAGGCAACTCAGTCAATCTCTCAGCCCACTCTATCACACATGTGCCTGTATCAAAGTAGTCCCATAGTCCTAAATCCTCCTTAGAGAGGTCATCAACCCTGTATAGATCAATATGATAAAAACCCTTTTCTTCATAATTTGAAATAATCACAAAGCTTGAACTTGCAATATCCTTTTCATCTATTCCAAAGGCTGAAGCTATTCCTTTTGTAAAAACTGTTTTACCTGCTCCCATTTCTCCATAAAGAGCAACTACCTTTATATTTTCCCTTTGAATAAAACTGCCTATAATTTTCCCAAAAATTTTTGTCTCGTCCTCAGAATAAGTATATACTTTCATTTTTTGAAACTTTGATAAATGAATAGCACTATACCAATACTAATGGCAGTGTCAGCCACATTAAAGGCAGGCCAATGAAGTCCTCCAATATGAAGATCAATAAAATCAATCACATAGCCGTATAAAATTCTGTCTGTAATATTGCCTAAAGCGCCGGCTATTATTAAAGAGTATACAAACCAATTTTTAGGGTCTTTTAGGCACATATAAACCAAAAGGGCAGTGGCAATTAAAGCTATGAGT
This sequence comes from Thermodesulfovibrio sp., assembly GCA_041640755.1. Lineage (GTDB taxonomy): Bacteria > Nitrospirota > Thermodesulfovibrionia > Thermodesulfovibrionales > Thermodesulfovibrionaceae > Thermodesulfovibrio. Next base: position 17,755 of record JBEPZQ010000014.1, read on the forward strand.
ATAAAAAATCCTGAGCCAAGAAATTTAAACATTCCAAAT
>JBEPZQ010000015.1:0-16949 GCA_041640755.1 Thermodesulfovibrio sp.
ATAATAAAATTAGGTTAGACTACAAAATTGAATGAAAAAAGATATAACTTATTGAATTATAAAGCTTTTGATATCTTTAAAGGCTGAAAATTGATGAAGTTGGGTGAAGCAATCTCATCAAGCATAAAGGGAGACTACTTCGGCTTGCTTTCGCAAGCCTCGTGATGAAAAAAAAGGCGAACATTGCGAGTGGTCGCTACCCTTCGGCTCACAACAGGTTTAGACCCGAGGTAATCTCGCCTCTTTTTGCAGTGAAGAGATTGCCTCGTCTGGCTAACTACAGGATTATGATAACGAAAAAATAAACTGTGATACTTATAATAAAATTTAAGAGTCTCACAAGTAAGGATAAATTTAAATTCCCATTCTTTCAAGGCTACGATACTGAATCGCCTCAGCTATGTGATGGATTTTAATGTCTTGAGAACCTTCAAGGTCTGCAATTGTTCTTGCAACTTTTATTATCTTTGAATGTGCCCTTGCACTGAGCCCGAGTTTTTCCATTGCATTTTGAAGAAGTTTATGGCAGTCTTCGCTTAATTTACAAAATTTTCTCAGATGTTTGGCTTTCATGTGGGCATTAAAATATACTCCCTCGCCTTTAAATCTTTGAAGCTGTATTTTTCTTGCCTCAATAACCCTTTCACGAACAGTTTTTGAGCTCTCTCCTGAGCTTTCATCTCTGAGTTCGCTGTATTTAATCTTTGGCACTTCAATGTGGATGTCAATTCTATCAAGCAGAGGACCTGAAATTTTAGACCTATAACGCATTATCATTGCAGGTGTGCATGTGCAAGGTCTTGTCTCATCTGCATATCCGCCGCATGGACAAGGATTCATTGCTGCGACAAGAAGAAATCTTGCTGGAAACACAACTGTTGCATAGCTTCTTGCAACTGTTACAAATCCGTCTTCAAGAGGTTGTCTCATTACTTCCAGAACATTTCTTTTAAATTCTGGCAATTCATCAAGAAAAAGCACACCGTTATGGGCAAGAGATACTTCTCCCGGCTTTGGAATTTGTCCTCCGCCAATAAGTGCGATATCACTGCTTGTGCTGTGGGGACTTCTGAATGGTCTTTGAGTAATCAATGCTTTTCCATCTGGAAGAAGCCCAGCTGCACTGTATATCTTGGTTGTTTCAATTGACTCTTCAATGGTCATCGGAGGCAGAATCCCGGGAAGTCTTCTTGCAAGCATGCTCTTTCCGCTTCCCGGTGGTCCTATCATTAGAAGATTATGCCCGCCTGCAGCTACAATCTCCAATGCCCTTTTTGCCTGAAACTGACCTTTCACATCTGAAAGGTCTTCATACAAGCTTTCATTTTCATATGAAATATCGCTTTTAAATGGCTTTATTTCTCTGTCTCCCTTTAAAAACTCAACAGCCTCTGCAAGGGATTCAACAGGATATGCTTCAACTGAAGTGACTACTCCTGCCTCATAGGCATTATTTTTCGGAATTAAAACCTTTTTGCCCTTTTGTTCGCTTAATCTTGAAACAATGCAAAGCGTTCCCTTTATTGGTCTTACTTTGCCCTCAAGAGAGAGCTCTCCCAGTATTAAAAAATCTTTTAATCTTTCTTTAGGAATATGCCCCTCTGCAGAAAGTATTCCTATTGCAATTGGAAGGTCAAAAGACGAGCCTTCTTTTTTTAAGTCCGCAGGTGCGAGGTTGACAGTTATTTGTTTTAGGGGAAAAGGAAATCCTGAATTTTTGAAGGCTGCCTTAATTCTATCCCTTGACTCTTTTACAGCTGTATCAGGAAGTCCAACAATGTTAAATTGGGGCAGTCCTCTTTCTGCAATATCAACTTCTACTTCCACAGCATAAGGCTCTATTCCTATCAAATGTGCACTTTGAACCTTGGAAAGCATTTCTTTCCTCAAATTTTTTATTTATATCATTTAAAATCTGCTGTTTGGAACGGTTCCATTTGGGAGCAATTAAAATCTCCTCAGGTGCTGTTGCAAAGAGCCTCTGAATAACAATGTCTGGAGAGAGTCTTTCAATAAAGTCAACAACAAAGTCAAGATACTCTTCATATTTAAAAACTGGGAAAGGTTCTTTGCTGTAAATTGAGGCAAGAACTGTGTTTTTTACAACCTGAAGTTGATGAATTTTGAGAAACTTGATTGGATGATGATTTATCTCATCTGCCATTGCGAGAGATTCTTCTCTGGTCTCTGTAGGAATTCCGACAATTATGTGCGCACCAACAAGTATTCCCTTCTCATTGGTATCATAAACTGCCTTAAGGAAAGTGGCATAGTCATGCCCACGCCTTACAAACTGCAAAGTCTTTTCATACATTGATTGCATACCATATTCAACAATAATCATATGAGTCTGGTTAAGCTCTTGAAGAAGTTCAAGCTTTTCATCATCTACGCAGTCTGGTCTTGTTCCTATTGCAAGTCCAACCACGTCTGGATGGGAAAGAGCTTGTCTGTAAAGTTTCTCAAGCACTTCAACAGGTGCATAAGTGTTGGTATAGGGCTGAAAATATACAAGAAAGGCTTTGGCTTTGTATCTTGCTTTTAAATATTCAATGCCATCTTCAATCTGTTGTTTTAGAGGTTTGGAAGGAGCACAGCTTGCTGGTCTAAAGGAGGCATTATTGCAGTAAATACAGCCTGTTCTTCCAAGTGTACCATCCCTGTTTGGGCAAGTAAATCCTGCATCCACATTGACTTTATAAACCTTTTTCCCAAAAACTTCTTTAAGATAGTCTCCAAAGGCATAATAATGTTTCTTCATAGTTTTTTCTAATATATTTCAGCCAAAATAGTCAAACAGGTAATTTTTTAGATTACTCTATTTCAGTTGTAAATTCCAAAGCTCACTGTAGAGTCCACCTTTTTGGAGAAGTTCTTCGTGAGTGCCCTGTTCTATTATTTCTCCTCTGTCCATTACTATAATTTTGTCAGCCCTTTTAATTGTTGAAAGTCTGTGGGCAATTACTATTGTTGTTCTTCCCTTTCGCATCTGTTCAAGGGCTCTTTGTATTTTTTCCTCTGACTCCGTATCAAGAGATGCGGTTGCCTCATCAAATATTAAAATTTTAGGCTCCCTCAATATTGCCCTTGCTATGGTTATCCTCTGTCTTTGTCCTCCTGAAAGAAGAACACCTTTTTCTCCAATGTAAGATGCATAACCCTGTGGAAGATTTATTATAAAATCATGGGCATCTGCCATTCTGGCTGCTCTCTCTACCTGCTCTTGAGTTGACTGAATATTTCCGAATCTAATATTATTTGTCACTGTATCGTTAAATAAAATAACATCCTGTGTAACCAGTGCTATCTGAGACCTCAGACATCGTAAAGAATACTCTTTAATGCTTAAACCATCAATTAATATATCTCCCTCTGTTGGAAACCAAAATCCAGCTACAAGGTCTGCAATGGTTGTTTTGCCAGCTCCTGAGGGACCAACTATGGCTACTGTCTCTCCTGCTTTTATTTCAAAATTTATGTTTTTAAGAGTATGTTCCTTTGCAAGGGAATATTTAAAGTAAACATTTTTAAAAAGTATATCTCCCTTGATCTGTCTTTCAACTCCCTTCTCAGGTTCATGTTCAACAAATATTATCTCACGAAGTCTCTCAACCACATTTCTTCCCCTTTGAAAAGAAGCATTAACCCTGCTTAATCTCTTAAGGGGAGTATACATCAACACTACTGCAGTGGCAAAGGAGAAAAAATCTCCTGATGATATCTTGTCATTGACAACTAAATAACCACCATAAAATAGAATTATTGCAACACCTACTCCTGCAATTGTCTCAGACAGGAGATTTGTAAACTCTTCAGTTCTTACCTCCCTCATTATGTTTCTGTAGTGCTCTTGTAAAGCTTTTCTGTATCTGTTCAACATGTCATTTTCCATTGTAAAAACCTTTATAATCTTTATGCCATGCAAAGTCTCAGTCAGCAAGGATGTTACATTGGCAATTCTGATTCTTGTTTTCATTCCTATATCTTTCATTCTCTTGCCAAGCTCTGTCATTGAATAAACCATAAGGGGAATTACAACGAAGGAAAGTAAAGCAAGGTCCCATCTTCTGTATATAGCAACACATGCCAATGCTATAATTGTAAGACCTTCAACAATAAAGTCTTTGATTGTATTGGAAACCGTGCCTTTAAGTAAATCAACATCATTGAGAACCTTTGAAATCAGATTTCCAGAAGTATCTTTACAAAAAAATGACATCGGAAGTTTTAAAAGCTTTTCATAAATTGCTTCTCTGACAAACTTTACTATTTTTGCACCGATTGAATTCATTAAATAGTTGTTCAAAAATGTAAAAATTCCCCTGAGTGTAAAAAGCACAACAACCAGAATTGGTATTAGATATAAAAATTCTTCTGATTTTTTTACAAAAATCTGATCCATAGCTGGTTTTACAGACCATGCAATTGCTCCATTTATCCCAGAAATTGCCAAACTGCACAGCAGGGCAAAAAGGAGTCTTAGCCTGTAAGCTTTGAGAAGTCGCCAGAAAACAGCAAGGTCATCAATCCATGATTGTTTAAATTTTATTTTGAAATATTTCTCTATTTCCATGCCTTTTCCCACACTTTAGCATACTTTAAAAAGGAATAAAAGCTATAAAGAATGGCTAAAATAAATCCTCTTAAACCATCAAGAAAGCCGAGCCTAAGGAGATACATCTTAAAAAAGGTAAATATGGGTGACAAAATTAGTTTAACAATCACCTTATATTTTGAAGGTTTTTTGTTTAAAATTTCCAATGCTGAAAGGGTGGAGTATTTTTGCATTTTTTCAATAAACTCTTCTATGCTTTTATATGTAAAATGAAGCAATGGTGACTTCAAATAGCCTGCTTCACCTTGTAATGAAATTTTTTCATGCACAAGTCTATTTTCCATTCTACCCTTGTCTTTCTTAGAAAGTCTTAGTGTATAATCTGGCCACCAGCCACTATGTCTAATCCATTTGCCTAAGAAAAAATTTTTTCTCGGGATAAAATATCCGTCTTTGTCGCCCTTTTTAATAATTTCAACAATCTCTTCCTTCAACTCCTCTGTAACTCTTTCATCCGCATCAAGAATTAGAACCCATTGCAAAGAAGTCTTATCAACCGCCATTTGTTTCTGTTCTGCAAAGCCTTTCCATTCAATCTGATAAATTTTATCTGTATAGAGTCTGCAAATCTCCACAGTTTTATCTGTGCTAAAAGAGTCTACAACCACTATCTCCTCAAAGTCTTTCACTGATTCAAGGGCATCACGGATGTTGTCTTCTTCATTTTTTGTGATTATTGCAACTGAAACAGGAATCTTATTCATAACAATATTTCACCAACCACCAGTCACCATCCACGAGCCAATAAAAATCATCCTCCTATTGTGGACATTGCTCTTTGGGGCTTTGTATTTTCAGAGATACCCTGAGGTTTTGAAAGAATTGTCTGTATGATTATCTCTCTTATTTCATCATCGGATGCGCCACTTCTTAACAAACTCTTTAAATTAACTTCTCTGTCTGAGAATAGACAGGGTCTCAATTTCCCTTCTGCAGTAAGCCTTAATCTATTGCATCTGCTACATATATGATTGCTCAGGGGGCTTATAAATCCTATAAGTGCCTTGTTTCCTTCAAGGGTAAAGTATTCTGCAGGTCCTGATTTTTTAATCATAACTGGAACAAGTTTTCCAAATTTATTTTCTATTATCTTCCTCATTTCCTCTGTAGAGATAAATAGCTCCTTTTTCCATGAATTAGGTCCAACAGGCATGAATTCTATAAACCTTATCTGATAAGGCACTTCCATACTCCAATTTACAAATCTTTCCAATTCGTCATCATTAATACCTTTCATGACAACAACATTTATTTTTATGGGTTCTAATCCAACTTTTTGAGCTTCTTCAATGCCTTCAAGAACATCTTTTATGTTACCTATCCTCGTTATTCTTTTGAATTTTTCCTCATCAAGTGAATCCAAACTTATATTCACTCTTTTAAGTCCCGCTTCATGCAATTGTCTGGCAAATTTTTTGAGAAGTATAGCATTTGTTGTCATTCCAATATCTTTTATTCCTTCTATCTTGGAAAGTCGAGCTATAAAATCTACAATATCTTTTCTCAAAAGAGGCTCTCCACCTGTAATTCTTATTTTTGATATTTCCAAATCTACTGCAATTCTGACAATTCTAAGAATCTCTTCATAACTAAGTATCTCGTTGTGGGGCAACAAGTTTTGTATGCCTTCCTCTGGCATACAATATATGCAACGAAGATTGCATCTATCAATAACCGAAATTCTTAAATAGTTTATTGCTCTTTTGTAACTGTCTTTCATCTGCTTTTTTTCTCTTTAGTCCTTGAAGATTTCTTACTTGGCTTTGATTTAGTTGAAGTACTCTGACTTTTTAGTATTTCTGCTATCTTTTGCTGAGCAATTTCTGCTTCCTTAGAATTTGGGAATCTCTCTATTACTCTTTCAAATACCACTTTTGCTGTTTTTTTGTCCTTTAACTCTAAAAATGCCATTCCTTCCTTAAGCAAAGCTCCAGGTGCTTTGTCATGCTTTGGATATTTTTTTAAAAACTCCTCATAAGCAAGTATTGCCTCTTCATATTTTTTCTCATTGTAATAGGCCTCTGCTGTCCAGAAATAGCAATTTGGAATAAGTTCAAAATCTGGATATTTTTTTATAATCTCCTGAAATTTATCTCTCGCAGAGGCATACTTTTTCTCTTTAATGTCAACATGGGCTAAGTCATATAATTCTTTAGGCATCTTCGCATCTGCTTCAACTTTTTTCTCCTGTTCAGGCTCTTTTTGAGCTTGAGTTTGAGCCTGTGGTTGAACAGTCTTTGTTTGCAACTCAGCAATCTTATCACTCAACTCTTTAAATCTTTTATCAATATTGAATGTATGCTCTTCAAACCTTCCCTTTAAATTCTGCAGCTCCTTTACATAATCCTGAGTCTGAGAAAGAAGAGTAAGCTGTCCTTCTTTTAGAGCTATTGCTGTGCTTAGGTCTGCTGACATTCTATCTACTCTTGTTTTTAACTCCGACACTTCCTGCCTGAGTTGATTATTTTCTACATAAAGTCTTGCTATATCAGCCTTCATTTGCTCAAAATCACCAGTTGAAACACAACCTGCAGAAAAAGCTGAAATAAGTATGCCAGATAAAATCATTTTAAATCTTTTCATTTGCCCTCCTCTATAAACACAAAGTGTGCTCTTCTATTTTTTTGCCAGCAAGTCTCATTGGACTCTGTGCAAACAGGCTTTTCTTTTCCATAACTTACTATATCTATTCTTGCAGACTGAATGCCAAGCGATATTAAATACTGCTTTGCTGCATTTGCCCTCTTTTGTCCAAGTGCAAAGTTATACTCCGTTGTTCCCCTTTCATCGCAGTGTCCTTCAATAATTAATCTAAGATTTGGATACTTCTGCAAAGCTGAAGAAACCTTCTTTAGCGTTTGAATTGCATCCTGCCTTATATCATATTTATCAAAATCAAAGTAAATATCTCCAATTTCTTCCTGAAGTCTTTTAATAATTTCTGCCATTTTAGAAGATTTGACCATGTCTTCATCTGTTAATTTTTCCTCTGTTTTTAATTTTTCCTGTTCAGATTTATCCTGCATTTGTGTTATATCTGTAGATTCTTTTCCTGTTGGCATGTAAACTTTCCGTTCAGTACAGGAGACAATGAAAAGGAGGCAAAATAAAAAAATAAAGTAATGTTTTAGTCTCATTTTAAACCTCCGAGTGTTTTGTCATAATAATATGATACAACAAAAACTTCTGGCAAGCAATTTTTAGTAGAGCTTTGAAAGGTCTGCAACGGATTTCAGCTTTTCTGAAAGTTGCTGTAGAAGAGCAATTCTGTTTATTTTTATATTTTCATCCTTGTCCATTACAAGGACATTATCAAAAAATCTATTAATGACTGGAGTGAGGCTGAAAAGCTCTTCCAAGACTTCCTCAAATTTATGTTCTTCCATATACTTGCTAATTTTTTCATTTACTTCATTCATCTTTTGATAAAGCTCCTTTTCCTCAACTGTAACAAAGAGAGACTGATTAAGAGGCATTCTTTCATAGTTCCTTATGATATTTGAAACTCTCTTAACAGCAAGAAAGAACTCTTCAAATTTTTCCTTTTTAATGAAATCATTGACAATGTTTAATCTATGTTCAATTTCATGGGGTGGTTGAGTGAGAACAATATCAGCAACTGTTCTGATCAGATTAACATCAAATCCAACGGTTTCAAGAAAACTTTCAAATCTTTGTCCAATAAAGGTAGCTACTTTTTCCTTCAAATCATCCTCATATTCAAGCATACTGACAAGCTGCAGAATTGAAATAGGATATCTTTTATTTAAAATTACCGCTATTATTCCATTTGCTGCTCTTCTTAATCCAAATGGGTCCTCGGTGCCTGTAGGTATTTCGCCAAGATAGAAAAACGAAGAAATATGGTCAAGCTTGTCTGCAATGCTTAAGATACATCCTATCTCGTTTGAGGGAATGGCATCATTAAATCCTTTGGGAAGATAATGCTCCCTTATGGCAAGACAAATCTCCTCAGGCAAACCTGCGTGTTTTGCGTAATATCCACCCATTATTCCCTGAAGTTCTGGGAATTCACCAACAACTCCGCTTGCAAGATCAGCTTTGCAGTATTTTGCTGCAATCTGAAAAGACTCAGTTTTTTCTGGAGCTATCAATTCAATAATTTTACTGCCAATATTTATAATTCTCTGCGTTTTATCATACAAACTTCCAAGTTTTTTGTGATAAACAATACCCTTTGTAAGCTCAAGAAGACGGTCAAGACCTTTTTTAAGGTCTTCCTCAAAGTAAAATCTTGCATCCTCAAACCTTGCCCTTATTACTCTTTCTGCACCCTTCTTAATGTTCTCTTCGTTTTCAGAATTTGTATTGCTTATTACAATGAAGAAGTTTTTCAGTTTGCCTGATGAGGTAATTGCAAAATATCTTTGATGGTCCTTCATCACGGTAATTAGTAACTCTTCTGGCAATTTTAAATACTCTTCGGAGAAACTGCACAGAACTGCATTTGGAAACTCAACAAGATATGTAACTTCCTCAAGAAGCTCATCATCCCAGAAAACTTCACCATTGACTCCTTTTGCAAGCTCCTTAAGCTGTGTGACAATAATATTTTTTCTTTTTTCCTGATCAGGGATAACAAAAGCCTCTTCCAATTTAACTTCATAATCCTCAGGTCTTTTAATGTTCAGTTCACTCTCATAAAGAAATCTATGTCCTGATGTTTTGGTATCAGACTTTATTCCATCTATCTCAAATGAAATCAATCTATCTTCGTAAAGACAAAGAAGCCATTTGACAGGTCTGACAAACCTGAGAGAGCCAGAACCCCATCGCATCATTTTAGGGAAATTAAGAGACAAGAAAAGATTTTTTAATATATCAGGAAGAACCTCTTCGGTTTTCTTTGCCTTTTCCTTTAAAACAACGCAGACATAGTTCCCTTTTCCCTTAGGAAGCACCTTCAAATCCTTTATATCAACTCCCTGAGCATTTGCAAAGGCATATGCAGCCTGCTTTGGATTTCCATTTTCATCAAAGGCAACATTTGCAGGCGGACCCCATACTGTTTTTTCCTGCGATTCCTGCTCATCAGCAATCTCTGCCAATAGGGCAATTCTTCTTGGAGTCGCAAAAGTTTTTATTGAATGCACATTAATTCTATTGTCTGAAGTAATTTTCTTCAAATTTTGTTCAAGCTGGGCTATTGCCATAGGAATAAATCTTGCTGGAATCTCTTCAGCTCCTATTTCAAAAAGAAGCTTACCCATTTATATCTCCGTATTTTTTATTTAAATAAGCCTCTGCGCAACCCTTTGCAAGGGCTCTTACCCGAGCAATATAATTCGTTCTCTCTGCCACAGAAAGAACTCCCCGTGCATCAAGGAGATTAAATAAATGAGAGCATTTAAGACAAAATTCATAGGCTGGAAAAACAAGTCCTACTTTAAGAAGCCTTTGACTTTCTCTTTCATAATCATCAAAATGTTTCTTAATAAGCTCTGAATCTGAATAATCAAAATTAAAATATGAAAACTCTATCTCGCTTACTTTGTGAATATCTCCATATGTCATCTCTTTATTCCATTTTATTTCAAAAACATTTTCAACTTCCTGCAAATACATGGCTATCCTCTCAAGTCCGTATGTTATTTCAACTGAGACAGGCTTTAAGTCAATACCGCCAACTTGCTGAAAATAGGTAAACTGTGTAATTTCCATCCCATCAAGCCATACCTCCCATCCCAATCCCCAAGCACCGAGAGTTGGAGACTCCCAGTCATCCTCAACAAATCTGATATCATGCTTTGAAGGCTCAATCCCCAAAGCCTTTAGACTCTCTATATAAAGCTCCTGAGAGCTTTCAGGAGAAGGTTTTAAGATTACCTGATACTGATAATACTGTCCAAGTCTATTTGGATTTTCACCGTATCTTCCATCAGTAGGTCTTCTGCATGGCTGAACATAGGCAGTATTCCAATGTTCAGGACCTAAAACCCTGAAAAAAGTTGCAGTATGAAATGTGCCAGCTCCAACCTCAAGGTCATAGGGCTGGAGAATAACACATCCTTTATCTGCCCAGTATTTGTTGAGTGTAAAAATTATTTCTTGAAAATACATAGATTTTCATGATACTTTAGGTGAGAGGTTTCTGTCAAATGTTTCCAAGAATTCTCATAGCAGGAATCCGCGGTGGAGCTGGAAAAACAACAGTTACTCTTGCGACCATATCACTCTTAAAAAGACAGGGCTTTAATGTCCTTCCTTTTAAGAAAGGTCCTGACTATATTGACGCAGGCTGGCTCTCACTTTTCTCTGGTAATTTATGTTATAACCTTGATACATTTATGATTCCAAAAGATAAAATTATTAAAAGCTTTAAAGAAAAAGCCAATGGACATATCGCTGTAGTGGAAGGCAACAGAGGACTCTTTGATGGAATTGACTCAGAAGGCTCTGTTAGCTCTGCAGAGCTTGCAAAACTTCTTAAATGCCCCGTTATACTTGTTGTAGACTGCACAAAAATGACTCGTTCAGTGGCTGCATTGATTAATGGATTTGTTAATTTTGACAAAGACGTGGAAATAAAGGGCATTGTATTAAATCAAATAGCAAATACAAGGCATGAAAAGGTGATAAGAGAATCTGTAGCAAAATACTGTTCAGTTGAAATTGTTGGTGCTATTCCAAGATTTAAGGATATAAAAATGCCTGAAAGACACATGGGACTCTTGCCTCATCAGGAACATGAAATGCAAGAAGAAGCAAAGCATTTTATAGAAAAAGCTTCAGAATATCTTGATATTGAAAAAATCTTAAACATTGCAAACAGCTCGCCTCAAATTGATTTTGCAACCAATGATTCATCAGAAATAGAGCCTACTGGATATGGATTAAAAATAGGTGTGATAAGGGATAGAGTATTTCAGTTTTATTACGAGGAAAATATTGAAGAGCTTAAGCGTCATGGAGCAGAAGTAGTGATAATCAATTCCTTGCAGGATAAAGCCCTTCCTGAAATAGATGCTTTATACATTGGTGGAGGCTTTCCTGAAACCCATGTAAAATGGCTTTGCAACAACCAAGAATTAATGAAAGATATAAAAAATAAAGCTGATGAGGGTCTGCCTATTTATGCGGAATGCGGTGGACTTATGTATTTATGCAAAAGCCTTATCACCGAGCATGGCGAATTTCCTATGGCAGGCATTTTTCCATTTAGGTTAAAGATGTTTAAAAAACCTCAGGCACACGGATATGTTATAGCAAAAGTCTCAGAGCCAAATCCCTTTTATGAACAAGGAGTTGAGATAAAGGGACACGAGTTTCACTATTCAAAGGTAATTGAATATGAAACATTGCCACAGATGAGCTTTTTGATGACGCGAGGCGAAGGAATAATAGAAAAGTTAGATGGTGCATGCTATAAGAATACGCTTGGAACTTATGTTCATGTCCATGCACTTGGATGCGAGGAATGGGTAAAGGGTATTTTAAAAATGGCAAAAGCCTATAGGGAGGTAAAAAATGGCAAATAGGGAGTTGCCAACATGTCTTTTTTGCGGAAGGATAATAAATCCACCAGAGGATAAAGATACTGAATTTGGAGAAATAATGTATGGAAAATGCGAATGTGGTGCAATATATGTTTGTGAACCTACAGGACACAATCAGGGAGAAGCTCTTGTTGACGCAATGTTTCTTGCCTCACCATCGGGAATTGAAAATATTGATTTAGGAAAAAATTTTGAAATAAGGGAAAGAGACTATGATTACAGGCTTCATCAATATATTTATGCAAAATATTCTCCATTTCAGGGAAAGCTTTTCTTTATAAAGGCAATGGGTGGAAAACTTAACAAAGAAATGAAAGAAAAGATAAAAATTTCAAAAAAAGACTTTCTTTCCCTCTTAGAAAGAGAAGATTTTGAAACCATTGCAACAGCTTCATTGCAAAATCCAAATGTCTTTGGCTGGATTATTGCATTATCCTATGACAAAGAAAATCCTATGTCATGGAAAGCAATTAAAGCAATGGGATATATAGCAGAAGCCTATGTAAAAGCAGACAGTATAGACCCTCTGAGAAACACAATAAGAAAACTTCTTTGGTCAATGACTGATGAATCTGGAGGTATAGGCTGGAGAGCTGCGGAGTTGATTGGAGAAATAGTATTTGCAGAACCATCACTTTTTGAAGATATAATTCCGATTTTATGGTCACAAAGAGAAGAAGAAAGCTTTCTTGAGAGCGTTTTAAGGAGTATGATAAAGCTGTCTAAGAAAATCAACATTACTGATTATATAAAAATTGAAACCTCTGAATTAGAAAGCCTTCTTAAACATGACAAGGATGAAATAAAAGCGCTAACATCTATTCTCATTCAAAAGCTTAAAATTAAATTGCCTGTGGCTGAAGAAATACTAGACACAATGGTCTCTGTCTACAACAAGGGCAATATAATCAAACTTAAGGCATCAAGAGCAGAAAAATTTTTATAACTTTATAAACGAAACTTATTTGACTTTGGAGTAAAGCTTACTTTAGAGTAAATTACACCTGAAGTTCTTTTATACTTGAAGTTCTTTTATAAAAGTAGGTAAAATATTTGCAAAAAAACAAAAAGGAGGTAGTAAAATGCCATTTATTGAGTTTAAGGGAAAGCAGATTGAGCTGGACGAGGATGGTTACATCCAAAATCTTGATGATTGGTCACCTGAGCTTGCAGAGTATATGGCTCAACAAGACGGACTTACATTAACAGAGCAACATTGGGAAGTAATTAACTTCTTGAGAGACTATTATCAGAAGTATCAAATTGCACCAATGATCAAAATTCTTGTCAAAGAAATGGCTAAGATGTTTGGTCCTGAAAAGGGTAATACAAAGTATCTCTACAACCTATTCCCAGATGGACCAGCAAAACAAGCATGTAGATACGCTGGACTTCCAAAGCCAACAGGATGCGTATAATTTCATTTAAGAGGGGGCAGGAAACTGCCCCTTCTTATTTTTGGAAAGGGGGGATAAAAAAAAACATTTAGAGGAGAGAGGCATGTCTATTAAAGACCTTCTTTCGAAAAAAAGAAAGGAAATAATTAACAAATCCTTTGAACTTACAATTGCTACATATCCTGAAGAAAGTCAACCTTTTTTAAAAGAATATTCTAAACAATTTACTAATCCTGTGGGATATACTTTAAGGGAAGCTATTGAACAGATAGTGGACAAAATAATCAATGAAGAACCTGTGGAAAGTTTTCTTTTGCCTTTAGAGGAAATAATCAGAATAAGAGCAGTTCAAGAATTCACTCCTTCTCAGGCGATTGGATTCGTATTTTTAATCAAAAAAGCATTTCAGGATGAGCTTGAGAAAGAGCTGAACTCATCTCAGTTATTGGACTTTTTATCAAGAATAGACTCTCTATCACTAATTGCCTTTGATATTTTCATGAAGTACAGAGAAAAAATCTACGATTTAAAAGCTAAAGAGCTGATTGACCGAACATGGTGGGTCCTCAAAAAATGGAACATTGTATCTGAAGTTAGTGAAAAAACAGAAGAAACCAAATTAAAAAATTAAAAGTGAGGTAGGGTGAGATGGGTATAGGATTAGCTTTTATAATAGTATTAGGTTTAATCCTTTTTGCCTACATTGGTACGGATATTTTAGGACTTGACAGCTTATTCGCTGTTGTTTTTCCCTATGTAGCCTTTATTGTATTCGTCATAGGTTTTATACTCAGAGTAATTAAATGGGGTAAGTCTCCTGTTCCATTCAGAATACCAACAACCGCAGGACAACAGTTTTCTCTTCCTTGGATTAAGTATAGCAAAATTGACAATCCTGCAACCGCTTGGGGTGTGGCGCTGAGAATGTTCTTTGAAATATTCTTTTTCAGGTCCCTTTTCAGAAATACAAAAGCTGAAATCATGAATGGAAAACTTTATGTTGGTTCAAATAAATGGTTATGGTTGGGAGCTATTGCTTTCCATTACTCATTCTTAATCATACTTATCAGACACTTAAGGTTCTTTTTATCTCAAACTCCATGGTGCATCTCTATAATTGATTCAGTGGATTCTTTCTGGCAGATCGGACTTCCTATGCTTTATATGACAGATGTCATAATAGCAGCAACTCTGCTTTATTTACTTGGAAGAAGAATCTTCAATGCTCAAGTTAAATACATATCTCTTCCATCAGACTATTTCCCGCTTTTCCTCATTATCGGTATTATTGCAACAGGCATACTGATGAGATATTTTGCAAGGGTAGATATAACAGCTATTAAAGAGCTCACATTAGGTTTAGCATATCTTAAACCAAAAGTTCCTGAAGGAGTAGGTAGCCTATTTTATATTCATCTGTTCCTCGTAAGCGTTCTTTTTGCATACTTCCCATTCAGTAAGTTAATGCATATGGGTGGAGTTTTCTTAAGCCCTACGAGGAATCTGGCAAACAACAACAGAATGGAAAGACATGTGAATCCTTGGGACTATCCTGTGAAACATCGTCATTATGAAGAATATGAAGATGAATTTAGAGAAAAAATGAAAAAAGCTGGAATACCAGTAGAAAAGGAGTGAAACCATGGGACTTCCAAGACCTGATGAATTAATTTCAAATGTTAATTTAAAGAAAATGCCATCCAAATGGTGGATGGATACTTTACCTGTAAAGTTTAAGGAAGGATTTTACTGTTATGGAGCAAAGGGTAAAAACCTTGCCTATGTGGATTTCCCTAATGCGAGAGATTTTCATGTAACTGATGAAGACTGGAAACTTCCTGAGGACTGGAAAAAGATAGTTATTGAAGGAATCAAACAAAGACTTGAGAGATTCAGAACTTTCCATGTTTTTATGGATATCTGTGTAAGATGTGGAGCTTGTGCTGATAAATGCCACTTCTTTATCGGCACAGGTGATCCTAAAAACATGCCTGTCTTAAGAGCAGAGCTTCTCAGGTCTGTTTATAGAAAATATTTCACTTCAGGCGGAAAGCTTTTTGGTAGATACGCCGGAGCAAGAGACCTTGATCTTGATGTTCTTAAAGAGCTTTGGTATTATTTCTATCAGTGCACAGAGTGTAGACGCTGTTCCCTTTTCTGCCCCTATGGAATTGATACTGCAGAAATAACTATCATTGCAAGAGAACTTTTAAATCTCTTGGGCTTAAATACTGACTGGATATCAGGACCTGTTGCAAACTGTTACAGAACAGGAAACCATCTTGGAATTGAACCCCATACAATGAAATCAACCCTTGAATTCATGTGCAATGATATTGAAGAAATAACTGGAATTAAGATTGAACCACCAATAAATAAAAAAGGTGCTGAGATTCTGTTTGTAACTCCATCTGGAGACCTTTTTGCTGACCCGGGAATTTATAATGCTATGGGCTACATGATGCTATTCCACGAAATAGGTTTAGACTATACATGGAGCACCTTTGCCTCTGAAGGCGGAAACTTTGGTTTCTTTACTTCATTGGAGATGGCAAAAAGGCTTCATACAAAAATATACGAAGAAGCAAAGAGACTAAAGGTAAAATGGATAATCGGTGGTGAATGCGGACACATGTGGAGAGTCTGGCACCAGTATCACAATACATGGTATGGACCTGTAGATTTTCTTGAAGAGCCTGTATCTCCTATTACTGGGACTAAGTTTGAAAATGCAAAATCCAATAAAATTGTACACATAAGTGAGTTTACAGCTGATCTGATTAGACATGGAGTTTTAAAATTTGACAAGTCCCGCAATGACAATCTGATAGTGACATTCCACGACTCCTGTAATCCATCAAGAGGAATGGGTATTTTTGAAGAGCCAAGATATATTATTAAAAATGTATGTAACCATTTCTATGAGATGCCTGATGAAACGATAAGAGAACAAACATTCTGCTGTGGTGGTGGTTCTGGGCTTAATGCAGGAGAAATAATGGAACTCAGAATGAGAGGAGGATTCCCAAGGGCAAATGCAGTAAGATATGTCCACGAAAAATTTGGTGTAAATATGCTCGTAAACATTTGTGCAATTGACAGAGCAACTCTACCACCTTTGATGGATTACTGGGTACCCGGCGTCAGAGTTACTGGAGTTACAGAGCTTGTTGCTAATGCAATGATTATGAAAGGTGAAAAAGAAAGAACAATGAATTTAAGGATGGAGCCACTGCCAGGAAAGGAGGAACAGTAAAATGTATGATGGATGGAAAATAACTCTTGGCTTAGTAGTTTTTGTAATAATAGTGACTCTGCCTTTTACAATGAGTATTGGAAAAGAGTACATCAAGCCTCAGCCTAATATTGACACTCCAGAAATACAGAAGATGGATAAGAAACAGTGCATTGAGTCAAAAC
>JBEPZQ010000016.1:0-16671 GCA_041640755.1 Thermodesulfovibrio sp.
CGAAGCAATCTCGCCGTCATAGTGCCATAGCGCGACAGAGCGCTTAGAAATCCAACAATTCATAACTACGCGTCCCCTGTTGTGAGCGAAAACGTGGAGATTTCAGAGATTGCTTCGGCATCCTGAAGGATGCCTCGCAATGACCCATACGTCCCGTCATTGCGAGGGACGAAGTCCCGAAGCAATCTCGCCTTTTTTCTTCGGACAATGGAGAGATTGCCACGCCTCCTTCGGAGGCTCGCAATGACAAAAAAAATAAACGGTGAGGCTCGCAATGACGGAAGAAAATCGGTGAGGCTCGTAATGACGGAAAAAGTGTCCTCCTGTATGGCTTGCAATGACACCTTCTTTTTTTTCTTGACGAAAAAAAGGTGTAGCAGAGATAATATTCATATATGGCATACGAGGATTTAAGAGAATTTTTGAAATTGCTTGAGCAGAAAGGACTGCTTCACAGAGTGAAAGCAGAGGTTGACCCTGTACTTGAGATTGCAGAAATCACAGACAGAATGAGTAAATCTCCAAATGGTGGCAAAGCTTTATTTTTTGAAAAGGTTAAAGGCTCTGAGATTCCAGTTGTTACAAATATTTTCGGCTCCTTTGAAAGGATGTGCCTTGCCCTTGAGGTTGAAAGCCTTGATGATGTTGGCAGAAGAATAGAAAAACTGCTTAAGCAAACTCCTCCAAAGAGCCTTAAAGAAAAAGTTCTTGCTCTTTTTGAACTTATTGAAGTGAGCAAATTTTTGCCAAAGAGAGTTAAAAATGCACCCTGTCAGGAAGTGATTGACAAAGAGCCTGATTTAAGCAAGCTTCCAATTCTTAAAACATGGCCCCTTGATGGCGGAAGATTTATAACTTTTCCAATGGTTTTTACCCGTGATCCTGATACAGGTATGCAGAATTGCGGAATGTACAGGATGCATGTTTATGATGAGAGAACAACAGGTATGCATTGGCATATTCATAAAGATGGCGCAACGCATTATCGTAAATACAAGGAGCTTGGAAAAAGAATGCCTGTTGCAGTTGCAATAGGTGGAGACCCTGCAATAATTTATTCTGCAACCGCTCCGTTACCTTATGGTGTAGATGAGATGCTTTTTGCAGGATTTTTAAGAAAATCGCCTGTTGAGATGGTAAAATGCGTAACCTGCGACATTGAAGTTCCTGCAAACGCTGAGATTGTGCTTGAAGGCTATGTTGACCCAGAAGAGTTAAGGGATGAGGGTCCATTTGGAGACCATACAGGATTTTACTCGCCTGTTGATAAATTTCCTGTTTTTCATGTAACCTGCATCACCCACAGAAAAGACCCAATTTATCCTGCCACAGTTGTTGGGAAACCTCCAATGGAAGACTGCTATATGGGAAAGGCAACGGAGAGAATATTTCTGCCGCTTCTTAGATTGCAATTTCCAGAAATCATAGATATGAACCTACCAATGGAAGGCGTTTTCCACAATGCTGCCATAATTTCAATAAAAAAGCAGTATCCTGGGCATGGTAAAAAAATTATTCACGGACTTTGGGGAATGGGACAGATGATGTTTTCAAAGCTCATTATCGTTGTGGATGAAGATGTGGATGTTCAAGACCTTTCAACAACTGCATGGAAAGTGCTTAATAATGTTGATTGGCGCAGAGATGTCATCATTTCAGAGGGACCCCTTGATGAGCTTGACCATGCAGCAAGTTTTCCAAGATTTGGTGGAAAGATGGGAATTGATGCAACCAGAAAAACCAGAGAAGAAGGAATGATGAGGGATTGGCCAGAGGAGATTAGTCAGGCAAAGGAAATAGTTGAGCTTGTTAATAAAAGATGGCAAGAATATGGCTTCTGAGCTTTTGCTTGGAATTGATGTTGGTAGCGAAACTGCAAAAATTGCAATAATAACACAAAACAGCGAGCTTGTTGAAAAATTATATCTCAAACATCTTGGCAAACCTGCTGAAGTTGTATCAAAAATTCTCAAAGATTTAATAAAGAAATATCAAAAACTAAAAATAACTTTCACTGGTGTCTCTGGAAGATTTATTGCAAAAACCCTTAATGCTCCCTATTTAAATGAAATTGTCTCGCAGGCAACAGCTACCTCATTTTATTATCCACAGGTAAGAACAATAATAGAAATTGGTGGGGAGGATTCAAAGCTGATTTTTCTTGACCATGCTGGAAGAATAAAAGATTTTTCCCTAAACAGCATCTGTGCAGCAGGCACAGGCTCTTTCCTTGAACAGCAGGCAGAAAGGCTCGGGCTGACAATTCAAGAATTCAGCGAGCTTGCTGTCAGATCTCAGAAACCATCAAAAATAGCTGGCAGATGCAGTGTGTTTGCAAAGTCTGACATGATTCATCTTCAGCAGATTGCAACTCCTGTGGAAGACATCATCGCAGGGCTTTGCTATGCGCTTGCAAGGAATTTTAAAGCAACTATGTTCAAAGGAAGGGCAGTTGAACCTTTGGTTGCCTTTCAGGGAGGTGTGGCTGCAAACAAGGGAATGGTGAAAGCCTTTAAGGAAGTTTTGAATGTTGAAGAAATTCTTATTCCAGAGCATTTTGAGGTAACAGGCGCATTGGGTGCTGCTATTAAAGCAAGGCTTTCAGATGTCTATCTTGATGATAAAATAATTAAGAAGCTGAGCCAGATAAAGGCAGACATTGAATACGGACTTCCACCTCTTAAATTACTTGATGTCTCTCTCACCAAAGACAACTTATCCCAACCACCAAAAACCAACTACGAGCCACGAGTCACGAGCTACGAAGCCTATCTTGGAATAGATGTTGGTTCAGTAAGCACAAACATAGTTTTGCTTGACGAAGATGGAAATTTACTTACCAAGAGATATCTTTACACCTCTGGAAAGCCAATAGATGCTGTAAAAAGAGGATTGGCAGAGATAGCTGAAGAATTCATAGATATTAAGATAAAAGGCGTAGGTGTTACAGGTTCTGGCAGATATATGATTGGTGACTTTGTTGGTGCAGACATTGTTAAAAATGAAATCACAGCCCACGCTTATGCTGCGGTTCATTTTGACAGAACAGTGGATACTATTTTTGAAATTGGCGGGCAGGATTCAAAATATATACGCATTAATGACGGAAAGGTAATAGACTTTGAGATGAACAAAGCATGTGCTGCTGGAACAGGTTCATTTTTGGAAGAGCAGGCTGACAAGCTCGGTGTTAGTTTGCAGGAATTCCAAAGCCTTGCATTTTCATCTGAAAAACCCTGCAGACTTGGTGAAAGATGTACGGTTTTTATGGAAAACTCCTTAGTTATCAATCTTCACAGGGGAGCAAAAAAAGAAGATATCATTGCAGGGCTATGTTATAGCATTGTAGAAAACTACATAAACAGGGTTGTAGCAGGAAAACCAATCGGAAAAAAAATATTCTTTCAGGGTGGAGTTGCATTCAATAAAGCAGTTATTACTGCCTTTGAAAACTATTTAAAAACGAAAATTTCTGATGATTTTTGCATAGTTGTTCCTCCACATCACGAGGTTATGGGAGCCATTGGAGTAGCTTTGATAACAAGGGATTTGATGAAGAATGGAAGAGTTAGCAATTTCAAGGGATTTGATATTAAAAACAAGTCCTACAATATCTCTTCCTTTGAATGCAGTGGCTGTGCAAATCATTGTGAGATAAATAAGGTAAAAATTGATGGCAAGGAAGGTTATCTTTTCTACGGTGGAAGATGTGAAAGATATGAAAGAAAGGATATAGATACCAAAATTCCTGATCCCTTCAAAACAAGGGAAGAGCTTTTGTGGAAGGCACATTTTGAGTATGAGGAAAAATTTAAAGAAAGAAAATCGCCTGTAATTGGAATTCCTTATCTCTTCTTTTTCCATGATTATCTTCCGTTCTGGAGCACGCTACTTTGGGAACTTGGCTTTAAGGTAGAAGTCTCAGGCAAGACAAACAAAGAAATCATCAACAAGGGCATAGAGAAAACCCTTTCTGAGGCTTGCTTTCCAATAAAAGTTGCTTACGGACATATTGCAGAGTTGGTTGAAAGAGGCGTGGATTTAATTTTTCTGCCAAGCTTTGCAAATATGAACATTAATGATGAATATCAGCGAGGACTTGCATGTCCGCTTGTTCAGACTATTCCATACATAAGCAAGGGAATCTTTAAAGAGATAAAGATAATAACGCCAAGAATAGATTTTTCAAGGGGCTTTGATTATTTAAAGAAAGAGTTAAAACAAGCATTCAAAGGCTTAATTAAGACAAAAGATTTAGACAGAAAAATTTCCATTGCCAACAAAAAACAGCAGGAATTTTTAAAATCACTAAAAAAAGAGGGCATTAAATTCATTGAATCAGCCAAGACAAAAGATTTTGGGCAAACAGCAACAGTAGTTATAGTTGGAAGAGCATACAATGCCTATGACAGGTCTGTCAGCCTTGATGTAGCTGGCAAATTAAGACGCCTCAATGTACTGCCTATTCCTATGGATATGCTTCCAACAGAGAAAATCAGCATAAAAGAGGAGTGGGATAATCTTTATTGGCTTTCAGGACAAAGGATAATCAGAGCAGCAAAGTTTATTAAGAAACTATCAAATACTTATCCCGTATACATAACTAACTTCTCCTGTGGTCCTGATTCTTTTATAACAAACTATTTCAAAGAAGAATTGGCAGGGCATCCCTATCTGATACTTGAGATTGATGAACATAGTGCGGATGCAGGACTTGTAACAAGGCTTGAAGCCTTTATTGATAGCCTTGAGGGAAGAGAAAGACAGGATAGAGAAAAGTTTTTATTTATTCCGTTTATTAAAAGACAGCATTCTGATTTGTCAAAAAGAACTGTTTACATTCCCAGAATGGCTGAACATGCTTATGCCATTAAGTCAGCATTTAACTTCTGTGGTATAGATGCAGAGGTGATGCCTACCTCAGACAAACAATCCCTTGAACTTGGTAGAAAACACATCTCAGGGGGTGAGTGTTTTCCTTATCTTGTAACCTTAGGAGATATGCTAAAAGTAGTTCATTCTTCAGATTTTGATCCGAATAAAACTGCCTTTTTTATGCCTTCAGGAGCAGGTCCCTGCAGATTTGGGCAATACAATGTCTCTCACAGAATGGTTCTTTCAAAATTAGGCTACGCAGATGTCCCTGTGTATTCACCTCAGCAGGATAGTCAATTTTACAAAGATTTGAATATTGCAGGTGGAGAATTTTCTTTAAGGGCGTGGCAAGGAATTGTTGCTTATGGACTTCTTCAAAAGCTTTTGCTTCAGACAAGACCCTACGAAAAAAACAAAGGAGAGGCTGATGCAGTTTATGAGGAATATACAATAAAAATCTGCGATGCTCTCAGAAGCAGGAATTCAGATATTGAAACTTTGCTAAAAAATATGAAAAGGGACTTTGAAAATATCCCAAAATATAAAGAAGAAAAACCTCTCATCGGAATTGTAGGAGAAATATTTGTCAGGTCCCATGAGTTTTCAAATGAAAAATTAATAAGAAAGCTTGAAGCACTCGGTGCAGAGGTTTATCTTACACCGCTTGAAGAGTGGATTCATTATGTAAATACTGTAGCTTTAAGAAAAGCTTTGATAAAAAAGGATAAATCTGCTATTATAAAAATTCTTGTGAATAAATTTTTCCAGTGGAGGGTTGTAAAAAAGTTTTCATCTGATTTTAAGGGGTTTCTAAAATTTTTGCACGAACCTTCCATCAGGGAAATATTTAAATTTGCTTCACCATATATTCCTGACTGTTTTGAAGGAGAAACAGTATTGAGTGTTGGTAAAAGCGTGGAACTTATAAAAAAAGGCGCTAAGGGAATTGTAAATACAATGCCTTTCGGATGTATGCCCGGTGCAATTGTAACAGCTTTGTTAAGATTCATCCAAAAAGATTATAATATCCCTATAGTCTCGTTATCATTTGATGGTTTGAATTCAACAGTAAATGAGCTTTGGCTTGAAGCCTTTATTGAAACAATAAAACAGGGGAGGTGAACTGAGTGGGAAGCGTTCTTAAGTGGAGAAAGAAAAAAATGAACAAACACAAATACAGAAAACGCCGCAAAAAAATGAGAGCCCAAAGAAGAAATAAATAGTTAAAGGATTAAAAATGAAAGACCTGCTTGCCTTAAAAGAGCAGCTTGCCTTGATTGAAAAGGAAATCAAAAGCTTAGCTGAGAAACTTGACCAGATTGATAAAAAGTTAAGCTTAATAGAAGATTTAGACCTTGAAATCAAGGCAATAAAGCTTTTTTTAAAAAGGAATTTTCCTGACTTTACGAGAGAATATCCTGAGATTCTCAAAAAAATCAGGGCTAAGGAGTAATCATGACTTTTGAATCCTTTGCTACAACTGGCATAGGAAGCATGCCTCATTTTGAGGCTTCAAAGGCATGCGAGTTAGTATTTGATTACTTTGATATACCCTTTTGGCCTCAACTGCCTAAATTATCAAACAGGGAGTCCATGATTGCGCAGTTTTCAGAGGGACTCCCTGGAATAGTCGTGGAAAATGAAAAAATACACCTATTGAAGGACGAGGAAAAAATTACCGAATGGCTAAGCTTATATACAGATGACATGGTCTCGCCCATGAGCAGAGATTACGCTCATGGGCTTTACGAAATTGTAGACAGGCTAAAGGGAAATCGCCTGAAATTTTTCAAAGGACAAATCACAGGACCTGTTACTTTCACTCTCTCCCTTAAAGATGAGGAGGGCAAACTTATTTACTTTGATGAAACATTAAGAGAGCTGGCATTACTTCATCTTAAGGCAAAAGTAAAGTGGCAGATAGATTTTTTGAAAAATTTTGCCGACGAAGTAATTATATTTATGGATGAGCCGATTCTGCAAGCTGTTGGGACATCTGCGTATATTTCAGTAGAGCAATCTGAGGCAATGAGATTGATTAACGAATTGGTTTGCTACATTAAATCTCTCGGAGTCAAAGTTGGCATTCATTGCTGTGGAAGGGCAGACTGGAAGGCAGTGCTATCTACAGGCATTGATATACTTAACTTTGATGCTTTTTCGTTCTTTGACTTCTTTAAAATCTACATTGACCAAATAGCTGAATTTCTAAACAAAGGCGGAATTATTGCATGGGGATTTGTTCCAACAACTGATGATATTTATAGCCTCAGTGATGATCAGATAATAAAGCAGGCAGTGGACAAAATCTTAGAATTTTTCAATGAGTTATCACAATCAACTGTCCAAAAGCCTCCTGCTACCATATTAACGCCATCCTGCGGGATGGGTTCATTGGATGAAGATGCAGCAGAAAGAGTTTGCAAGATTTTGAAAAATTTAAAAGAGACTTTAACAATAAGGGGCTGAGGAAGTCATTAATTTTATAAATGAAAAAGGGCATTTTTATAACCTTTGAGGGAATTGAGGGCTCTGGAAAAACAACTCAGGTAAAACTACTTGCTGAAAGACTAAAAGAGCAAGGCTTTAAGGTCATAAAAACTTTTGAACCCGGAGATACTCAAGCAGGTGAAAAAATTCGTGAAATTCTTCTTTCACCATCTATAAACATAAATCCTTTAACTGAGCTAATGCTTTATTTTTCAGACAGGGTTCAGCATGTGGAGGAAAAAATTAGACCTGCGATTAATCAAGGCATCATTGTCATATGCGACAGATTTACGGATTCAACTGTTGCATATCAGGGATATGGGAGAGGATTATCCATTGAGCTTATTGAAGAATTGAACTATATCCTTCTTAATAACTTCAAACCAGACTTGACAATTCTATTGGATTTACCCGCAGAGATTGGTCTGTCAAGAAACCAAAAGATTAACAAAAGAGACAGATTTGAGATGGAAGATATCGCATTTCACAATAAAGTAAGAAAAGGATATCTTCAAATTGCCAGCTCTGAGCCTGAAAGGATTTTTATTGTTGATGCAACAGAAGATGTCTCAGAAATCAGCCAAAAAATATATGAAATAGTGCGAACAAAGGTTAATATTGGATAGATAATGGCAGATATCAAAATTATGAAAGAAATTATTCATCATCATAGAAGGGCGATTAAAATTCTTGAAGGCACAATAAAGACTGGCAAAGTTCCGAATGCTTTTATTTTTATTGGAGACCCTTATGTAGGGAAAACCGAGACTGCAATAGCCTATGCAAAGGCTTTGAACTGCCCTGAAAATTTGCAATCCTTTCATTATTGCGATATATGTCAATCGTGCAAAAAAATAGATTCGGGAATCCATCCAGATGTAAAAATTATCGCTCCTGAAAAAGACACTATTACTGTCAACACAATAAGGGAGTTGGAAGAATTTGTAACTTACCGAATTCTTGAGGGAAAGTATAAAGTTATTATCATTAAGGAAGCTCATAAAATGAATATTGCCGCTGCAAATGCCTTTTTAAAAACAGTTGAAGAACCACCACCCAACACTACAATAATTCTAATATGTGACCATATTCATTCTCTGCCTGAGCCTCTTGTTTCAAGATGTTTCAAAATTCATTTTTCTCCATTGTCCAGAGAAATCATGGAAAAAATTGTCTTAACATATTTAAATGACAATCAGACTGCTGAAATTCAGACATTATTAGACTTGCTAATGGGGCGTCCCGGATTTTTGACTTCGGGAAACATTATAGATACCATAAAATGGTTTACAGAAACCCTTGAAAATTTAAATAATAAAAAATCACCATGGAAAGACAACGAAGAAGTTAAACTATGGATAGACTTTTTCTGCATACTAATAAGCGATATAATTAAAGTCAAGATTATCAAAAAAGGCAAACAAATTCTGCCTGTTGAATTAAATTTAAAAAAAAGCTTAACATTACAGCAAATGTTTGATTTATTTGATAGACTTCAGGAGATAAGAAAAAATATTGATTTAAATCTCAACAAATCTATAGTATGGAATTATACAAAAAACTTGATGAACGGAGTTGTAAATGTCTAACATTGCACATCTTAAAATAAAACCCTTCGGGAAGGTTTATCGTTATAAGAATGAAATTGAGAGCCTAAAGCAAGGAGACCTCGTTGTTGTAGAAGGAGATTTTGGATTAACAATTGGTGAGGTTGTAGCTATTTCAGATGGGGACGAACAAAATCTCAAATCAGTAATCAGATTAGCAACGCAGGAGGATTTGAAAAATTTTGAAAATAATTCTTTCACTGAAAAGGAAGCCTACGAATTCTGCCTTGAACGAATTAAAGAAAGAAAGCTTCCTATGAAACTTCTTGTTGTTGATTGTGCTTTGGATAGAAAGCGGATTATTTTCTATTTCACTGCAGAGGGGAGGGTGGATTTTAGGGAACTTGTAAAGGACTTGGCTGCAAAATTTAAAACAAGAATAGAGTTACGGCAGATTGGCGTAAGGGATGAAGCTAAGTTTTTTGGAGGCATTGGTGTCTGTGGCATGGAAATTTGCTGTAAAAAATTTATAAGCTTTTTTAAGCCTATTTCATTGCAGATGGTAAAGGAGCAAAATGTTGTTTTAAATGTATCTAAACTCTCAGGCGTATGCGGAAGGCTAAAGTGCTGCCTTAGACACGAGTTTTACGGTGAAATAGAAGAAGCAATTGATGAGGAAATTACAATTGCTGAGGAAGAAAAGGAGCCAGAAATCAAAAGAATTTCACATATACTAAGCACTGCAAAGGATGATGACGAAGCTAAAGGAGGCAAAGATGACGGAAAATAAAGGCTTTTACATCACAACGCCAATTTACTATGTAAATGACATTCCCCACATTGGTCATGCCTACACTACTGTTGCAGCAGACATACTTGCAAGATACATGAGGCTAAAGGGAAGACGTGTATTCTTTCTCACAGGAACAGATGAGCATGGACAGAAAGTTGAAAGAGCAGCAAAGCAGAGGGGCAGACAGCCAAAAGAGCATGCAGACATAATGGTTGAAAACTTCAGAGCCCTTTGGAAGGAATTAAACATAAGCAACAATGCGTTTATAAGAACAACTGACGAGGAACATAAAAAGATTGTTCAGGAAATTCTACAAAAACTTTACGATAAAGGCGAGATTGTAAAAAGAAAATACTGCGGAATGTATTGCACACCCTGTGAGAGATTCTGGACTGAAAAGGACCTTGTTGAAGGAAAATGTCCTGACTGCGGAAGAGATGTTGAGTGCATTGAAGAAGAGAATTATTTTTTCCTAATGTCTAAATATCAAAACGCTCTCATAGAATACATTGAGAAAAATCCTGACTTCATACTGCCTGAGACAAGAAAAAATGAAGTTTTAGGTTTTCTAAAAACAAAACCTCTCGGTGACCTTTGTATATCTCGTCCTCGACAAAGACTTGAATGGGGAATCTCACTTCCCTTTGATGAAAACTATACAACCTATGTATGGTTTGACGCATTGCTCAATTATTACTCAGCCTTAAAATATCTCGCACCTCAAGACATTCAATGGTGGCCCCCAGACCATCACCTCATAGGAAAAGACATCCTCACTACCCATGCTGTTTATTGGTCTACAATGCTTATGGCTCTTGAAATGCCTTTGCCAAGAAATATTTTTGCCCATGGCTGGTGGACTGTTAAGGGTGCTAAGATGTCAAAGTCTTTGGGAAATGTTGTAAATCCCTCAGAGGTAATCAAAAAATATGGAGTAGATGCTTTCAGATACTTTCTTTTTAGGGAAGTATCCTTTGGTCTTGATGGAGATTTTTCAGAAGAGGCATTAATAAGAAGGATAAACAGCGATCTTGCCAATGATCTTGGCAATTTGGTCAATAGATTTTTGGTAATGAACGAAAAATATCTTAATGGCGAGGTTACTCCAAAATGGAATGATGAAGAGTTCACAGCACAAATCAAGACTCTGATTAAAGAGATTGATAATGAAAAACTTTGGGACGAGTTTAAGCTAAACACAGTACTTGAAAAAATCTGGGAAGTAATCTCTTCTGCAAACAACTACATTGCAAAAACAGAGCCATGGAAACTGGCAAAAGAAAACACTGATAGACTCACTCAGGTGCTGTTTAATATCTGGAACACAATAAGAGTAGTGACCGCATTTTTATCTCCCTTCATGCCTGATACAGCATTAAAAATATGGCACGCTCTTGGTTTGAAAGCTCTCCCAATTGATAACACAATGCTTATGTGGGAAGTAGAGCTTACTCCAACAAGGACAGAGAAAATTGAACAGCTATTCCCAAGAATTGAAATGCCAAAGGCTGAACAACAAAAAGCAGAGAAAAAGGAGGAAAAAGTGGAAGAATTGATAAGCATTGAAGAGTTCATGAAAATAAAGTTAAAAGTAGGCAAGGTTATATCAGCTGAGAAAGTTAAGGGCTCAAAAAAACTCATAAAGCTCATTGTGGACATTGGCGAGCAAAGACAGATTGTTGCAGGAATTGGAGAGCATTATAGCCCTGAGGAACTTGTTGGCAGATCAATAGTGGTGCTGAGCAACCTTAAGCCAGCAAAGCTCATGGGCGTTGAATCACAAGGAATGCTTCTTGCAGCAACAGGACAGGATGGGACTGTATCCATCCTTACATTAGACAAAGAGGTAGCCCCCGGCGCAGGAATAAAATGAGCTCGGTTAGGGAATGGCCAGAGGATGAAAGACCGAGGGAAAGACTGATTAAGCATGGAGCGCAGAGCCTCACAGATGCCCAGCTACTTGCAATAATCTTAAGAACTGGCTCAAACAAAAAGACAGTGATTGAAACAGCTATTGAGTTACTACAGCAATTTGGTGGACTTAAGGGAATTGAAGAGGCATCCATTAAAGAGCTTAAATCTTTCAAAGGACTTGGTATTGCAAAAATTGCACAAATCAAAGCATCCTTTGAACTTGGAAAAAGAGTGCTTAGCCAAAGAGCTGTTGAGCAGGTTTTCAACTCAGCATCAATTGTATTCAACTATTTTTATCCAAAGATAGGCAACCTGAAAAAAGAAGTATTTATAACGCTTTTACTTGATACAAAGCTCAAACTCATCAGAGAAATCAAAGTATCAGAAGGCACACTTAATCAGTCACTGATTCATCCCAGAGAAGTATTCAAAGAAGCTGTGAAAGAGTCAGCCTATGCAGTAATACTTGTTCACAATCATCCAAGCGGAGACCCGACTCCAAGCGAGCAGGACATAGAAGTCACCAAAAAACTCAAAAAAGCCTCAGAAATCCTTGAAATCAATCTACTTGACCATGTAATAATTGGAAATGGCAGATTTTTCAGTATGAAGGAAGGGGGAATAATTTGAGCCATGACAGGTAAGGTTGACAATATGCCTTTTGTTCTTCCAGATATTAAAAGTCATTTATTCCCTTCTAATTATAAGTTACTTCCTAATACTACTGAAATCTTTGAACTTGAGTTTGCTTTTTATG
The DNA here is from genome assembly GCA_041640755.1 of Thermodesulfovibrio sp. GTDB lineage: Bacteria > Nitrospirota > Thermodesulfovibrionia > Thermodesulfovibrionales > Thermodesulfovibrionaceae > Thermodesulfovibrio. The sequence continues at coordinate 12,377 of JBEPZQ010000016.1, forward strand.
AATATCATTTACTCACTAAAGGGGAACTGATCAAAAGAGGCGCATTTTTTAAAAGTATTGATGATATTCCAACACATCATTACATAATATGTTTAAATAATAGCCCCCTGATATGGGAAGGAAGGTCTGAAATAGTGAAAGCTTATTTTAAGGAGGGTAATTTTTCCACAGGTTATGCAACACACGGACTTTTCCCATACAGAGGTAAGTTTCATCCTCAATTAATAAAAGGTTTATTAAATATTTTAAAAATCAAACCCGGAGATATAGTGCTTGATCCTATGTGTGGAAGTGGAACACTTAATGTTGAAGCAAGTCTAATAGGTATTGATTCTATCGGAATTGAAAAAAGTCCTTTTTGTGTTTTGATGAGCAAGGTAAAATATGAAGCATTAAAAATCAGTACAGAGATATTAGACTCTATATTAAAAAACATGGAAAAAAATTATAAAATTTTGTTATCCTCTAAAAACTTACCTTTAGATTTCTTATGCCAAAAATCATTTGACCCTGAAAAAATGATAACACTTCTTGCCTTTTTGGATACAATGGGATATGCCAGAAGATGCAAAAAAAGTATAGATACTCTTTTTCCTTCTGTACTAAAAAGATACGTAAGCCAGATTAATTTCTTTATTAATGTAAGAGATAAACTTAATCTAAAGATGGGTAATGCAAGATTTGAGATTGGAGATGCAAGAAACCTTCCATTAGAAAACCAAACTATAGATGAGATTATTACCTCTCCACCCTATTCATTCGCAATTGATTATGCAGAAAATGACCGTCCTCAACTGGAGTATTTAGGATATGATGTGTCTGACCTTAAAAACGAGATGATAGGCTTAAAAGGCAAAACCAAAAAGGAAAAACTTGCAAATTATTTTGATGATATGTATAAAGTCTTATCTGAGATGTACAGAGTGTTAAAAAAAGATAAATATGCAGTTGTAATTATAGGTACAAATGATATTCAGACAGGTGGGATAAGACTTGAGACCAAAATTGAAGATATGGCAAAAGAAATTGGGTTTAAATTAGATCAGAAGATAGTAAAGCCAATAAAAGGAATTTAGAATACAATGAAGGATGAGTATATACTGTTTTTTAGGAAAATCTTATGAAAAATTACAAACCATCATTAGACGAAAAATTTAATACTGTCATCTCCAAGAACACTTTCTATTTCTACAATGAAGAATTTGAGGAATATCATGAGGGGCATATTTCATCTATCGCACAGAATATCTTTCTTCTCAAAAACAGAATTGAACAGGAAGGATTGAAAGAGGAAGCACTGATAAAACACATTACAGAAGTTGAAGACGGGCTTGATGCAATTTTAACTATCACAGGCTTTTCAAAAGAAAGTTTGCAGAGGCTGGTTAAATTTATCAGAGTTACAGAGGATAAAGCCCTTTCTAAGCTTGTTAATAAAGATAAATGGCTTAAAGAGGATTTTAATAGTGAGTGGAGTCTTGAAAAGATAAAATCACTTGTCAAATCTAACAGATATTTTGCTGAAGGGATTGTTAATATCTTTTTCAAAGGAGCCACCATTCCAGTTATAAAAAAGATTTTGCCATTGTTTGAGTTTAAAAAACTTGATATAACAAAATTCAGCTTTTCAGTTGAATCTCTTGTGGATACAATTATAAGATATAAAACAAAAGGTTCATACAAAGCATCTAAGGGTGGAAACCCTGAAGTTGTAATAGAAAAAATCTTAGTAAAACATAAACTGACATTTGAAAAGGGTAATTTTAGAATTCCCAAAGCTGGTAATATCCCAAGAACAATGGACTTTATAATTCCTAACAAAAAATCGCCCAAATTAATAATTGAATGTTCCTATTCGGTAACTACTGCATCAGGTATGGGAGACAAGGCAAAAACAGAGAAAACGGTTGCTGATTATTTAAAAAAGAATTATCCAGATGTTATTTTTGCTGGCTTTGTAGACGGAATTGGCTGGTATGTAAGAAGAGTTGACCTAAAACGAATGGTTGAAGCATATGATTTAGTTTTTACATTCAGCAAAGATGAACTTGCAAGGTTTGAATTGTTTCTAAAGGAAATCTTTCATGCAAAGTAAAGAGTTTTTTGAAGGGTTAATCAACCAAATAATTCAGGGTGATTGTCTGGAGATTATGAGAAGGATTCCAGACAATAGTGTGGATATAACATTTGCTGACCCTCCGTTTAATTTGAAGAAGAAATACAATAGTTACTATGACAAACATGATGTTGAAGAGTATCTGTCATGGTGCAAGGAATGGCTTTATGAGATGGTTCGGATTACAAAACCCACTGGTTCTATATTTGTGCATAATATACCAAGATGGTTAATTTACTTTGGTGCATACCTTAATGAAATAGCCATATTCCGTCATTGGATAGCATGGGATGCCATGGGCTCTCCACTGGGCAAGACACTTCTGCCAAATCACTACGGTATTTTGTATTATGTAAAATCAGATAAGTTCAAGTTTTATGATATTAGAATGTTGCATAAAAGATGCAGAAATTGCAGATACATCCTTCAGGATTATGGAGGCAAAAAGAGTCAGATGCATCAATTTGGATCTCTTGTATCGGATGTATGGACAGATATTCACAGAATAAGACATAAAAAACGTAGAGATGAACATCCATGTCAACTCCCTGTAAATCTTCTTGAAAGACTTTTACTTATGAGCACAGATGAGGGTGATATAGTTTTTGATCCATTCATAGGAACAGGTACAACCGCAATTGCAGCAAAAAGACTTGGAAGGAGATATATAGGAATAGATATTGATCCGAAGTATGTAGAAATCACAAATAAAAAGTTACAAGAAACAGAACCAATCATGATAAACGGTTGCTATATCAGTATTTTTCTTGATACGGTCATAACAATAAGAGATAAAGACTGGGATAAAATTAAAGAAGCATTTATTTTTTCTGAAGACCCAAAGGAATTAGAAAAAAAGGAACTTAAATTAAAACAATATATGCTTCATCCATTAAGATTCATGCAATCGCAACAGTTATTTTTTTAATATAAGATATCACATAAAGAACAAAAGGAGGCAAGGGATGCTTAGTAATTTAGTGCCGTCAATTTTAAAAGTATGTGAGCTTGCTGCAATTGAAGCAGCAAGACTTATGGGTAAAGGCAACAGAAAAGAAGCGGATCAGGCTGCTGTTACTGCAATGAGAAATGCCTTGAATGATTTGCCAATCAAAGGCAGAGTAGTTATCGGAGAAGGAGAAAGGGATGAAGCCCCAATGCTTTATATTGGTGAAGAGGTTGGAAATGGTAGTGGTCCTGAAGTTGATATAGCTGTTGACCCTTTAGAAGGAACAAATCTTTGTGCAACAGGAATGCCCAATGCACTTACTGTTATGGCTGTAACAGAGAGAAATGGGCTTCTTTACTGCCCCGATACTTACATGGAAAAGCTTGTCGTGCGTCCGCAAGCAAGGGGTATGGTTGACATCAGAAAGCCTGTTAAAGAAAACCTTGAAGCCCTTGCTAAGGCACTTGGAAGAGATGTAGATGATCTTGTTGTAGTAGTGCTTGACAGACCTCGGCATGAAAATCTGATTAGAGAAATCCGTGCTGCAGGTGCAAGAATTAAGCTGATATCTGACGGAGATATTACACCTGCAATTGCTGCTACAGTTGAAGGCACTGGTATTCATGCTTTAATGGGCATTGGAGGAGCGCCTGAGGGAGTTTTATCTGCAGCAGCTGTAAAAAGTCTTGGCGGTGAGATGCAGGCAAGAATAAGGTGGAGAAACGAAGAAGAAAAGAAAAGAGCTATCTCATACGGAATGGATATAAGCGAAGACAAGGTCTATACCCTTGATGACCTTGTTTCAAGCGATAATATCATCTTTGTTGCTACTGGCGTTACAAAGGGAGACCTGCTTAATGGTGTGAGATTTTTTGGAGGTGGTGCAAGAACTCACTCATTAGTCATTGATTCAAAACAAAGGCTTATAAGATTTATTGATACCATCCATATCTTTGACAGAATTGAAAGACTGAGACTATAAATAAAAATCCGGAGTGGGAAAGAGTTTGTCCCACTCCAAAATTTATTATTGGATAAAGAAAGACTAACTTAAATTGAGCAATTTTTGGTTATCGCGAGAAGTCCGAAGGTGATGCGTGGTGATCCGCCTCTTTGTCATTGCGAGGCATCCGTTAGGATGCCGAAGCAATCTCTTCTTAAAATAAGTTCTGTCGCTCTGTAGCACTGTCGCTCTATGGCACTATGACGGCGAGATTGCTTCGTCGCTGA
>JBEPZQ010000017.1:0-16625 GCA_041640755.1 Thermodesulfovibrio sp.
AATTACCCCCTGGACACCACTGAGCTATAGTTTGCCTTGTCTGATCTACTAATCCTGATAAGTTGGTTATGAAATCATTAAAGGTCTTAAAGGCGTCAGATTGTTGCTGAGAACCACCGCTTGAATCCGTCCTTCCTAATGCCTTGTCTATAAGCATCTCACCTGCCTTCGTAGCAAAAGCTATTGAGGCACACTTGCTATGTGATATCTGATTTATCTGATTAGCTAATGCGGTTAAGTTTTTAAGAAGTTGCTCGCACTGAGGGCATAGAGTATGCAGTGCAAGGTCAAAGGCTATGACAGGTGCGGCACTCAAAACATTTTGAAGAAACTGTCCTAAGTATTCCATGTTGAAGTAGGAAAAAGCTCCAAAGGTAGCATCTATACCACCACAGCCAGACCTTATAGAAGGTGGCACTACATTGAAGGGTCTAAAAGTCTCATCCTTTATCCTCCACCTGATACCACCACCATATATGGTAGTCATTTCCTTTCCTTTGACCGTTGTAGGCGGAGATACCTCTAAAATAGCACTGTCAGTTATTCCAGCATAGGAAGGCATGGTGGTGCCAAAACCTATAATAAGAGCAGAAAAAATTCCTAAAAATTTCCTCCACCCAGTCATGCTTTGAAATTTTACTTCTTCCTGCTATAATTGTCAATCATGAGGGAAAAACTTCTAATTTTAGGACTTTTAGTCAATGCAAGCTTTGCTTTAGAATGCAATGAAGCACTCCTTAGAAAGCACCTGCCCTTTATGCCTCAGGATGTCAAGATTGCTAAAGCCCGTGAGGTTTTTGGAATATGTGAGTATGTGGTGGAAGACAGGGGGAGTGTTTTTACTCTCTATGCCAGTGAGGATTTTGCCCTTGCGGGTGCCATGTTCTCCAAAGGACAGCCAGTAAGCAGGGAAAGTGTAGAGGAAGTCCAAAAGGAAAGAATGAAAAACCTTCTTGGGAAGCTTTCTGCTCTCCATGTGGCTGAAATAAAGGGAAGTCAAGACAAGGTTATGTATATGATTTCTGACCCTGACTGTCCTTTCTGTGAGGGGGCAAAAAACAAGGTGGTAGAGCTGGCAAAGAAAAATAACTGGACTTTAAGGCTTGTGTGGTTCCCTCTTCCCATACACCCACAGGCTTATGACAAGGCGGTATCCTTTGTGTGTGAAAAGAGAACATGGGAAGACTATCTTAAAGGTCTTTATGGCACTTCCAAGTGTGAAGAGGGGATAAAGAAGGTTTCGGAAAGCGTAGATACTCTAAAGCCTTATGTAAGTGGAACTCCTCTTTTTGTTTTTTCGGACGGCACTATTATTCAGGGAGCTAACATGAAGGCTTTAGAGGAGAAAATGAAATGATAGCTTTAGATTACTGGTATGTGGGGGATTATCAGTATAAAGACCATGCAATAGCTTATGTGCCTGCGCTGGTGCATGTGCTGGCGGAGGGAAGATACAGGACTTTAAACCCTCAGCAGGAGAAAGAAGAAGAGGTAGTCTCTCTTGTGCGGGAAGAAGAGAAAAAGAAAGAAAAAAGGGAAAAGGTTTTAGAGGTGTATTTTGGTTTTGACAGCTACAGGCTAAGTCAGAAAGAAAAGGAAAAGCTCTTAAAGCTTGACAGAGAAAAAACTTACTTCCTTGTAGGTCATGCGGACTGGATAGGAAAGGAAGGCTATAATCTCATGCTTTCACAAAGGAGGGCAAAATCTGTAGAAAAGTATCTCAATAGTCTTAACCTGAAGGTAGAGGGCATTTCCTCTAAGGGAGAAGAGGAGTGCAGGATAAAGAAAGAGCTTGAGGGTAAAGTAAGGGTATCTGGAAAGCTTATAAAAGAGCTACAGCCATGCAGAAAGGTAGAGGTTTTCTCTTCTTTTTGATTTTCAGTCTTGCCTTTGGGGGGGTAAATGAAGATGTGGAAAGACTTCAAAAGCAGGTAGAAGAACTTCAAAAGAAGATGAAAGCTCCTCAGGTAAAGGAGCTATCTCCTGAAGAGAAAGAGAAGTTAAGACAACAGGTAGAGGATTTAAAGGCAAGGAGTAAAGAGTGGCAGGAAAGGCTTGAGTATAAGGACGGAAGGGTTATCGTAAAGCAGGAAAGGAATAAAGAGAAGAAGACAAATCTTTCACAGGGAGAGTTTATCTACATCTTCATGTCCTCTTCCGTGCCAATATCTGTGTGGAAAACCTATGCGAAGAACATAGAAGACTTTGGGCTAACGGATAAAAGCAGTCTTGTTTTGAGAGGCTGTATAGGTGGATGCAGGTACATAAAGCCTACCCTTGAGTTTATCTCAAAGGTTCTGGAGATAGACAGAGACAGGCAGGGGATAAAGGCAGAGGTATGGATAGACCCTTTGCTTTTCAGAAGGTTTAACATACAGAGAGTTCCATGCGTGGTATATGTAAGGGGGCAGGAGCTGATGGACAATACTTTATCCGCAGGGCTTGAAGAAAACATAAAGACAAAAGGGCAGTATTTTATTTCTTGTGGGGATTGGTCTTTGAAGTATCACTTAGAGGAGCTTTGTAAAAAGTCAGGAAATCAAAATCTCTGCAGAATAGGAGAGAGCTAATGCATGAATACCCTGTCTTTTTCTTCTTTGTGCTTTTCTCAGTGGTCATCTTCTTTCACTCTTCTGGTGGGCTTGTTTTTGTGGTTCTTTTCTTTTTCTTAAGCTCTCTCATGGCTGATAAATTCTTCAGTCTCTTTTTAAGGAAGATGGAAAATCCTTACCATGACAAGGTCTTTATCCTGCCCCTGAAGATAAAAAATGCCTATACTTTGGGAAACTCTATCCTCATAGGAAAGGCTCTTCTGCAGGAAGATGAGAAGACTTTAAAGGCAATTTTACTCCATGAGATGGGACACATAAGGTTTAAAGACTATATGGGGGTGCTTTTGCTTCTTATCTTTTTCAGGCTTTTTACCGCTCACAAAACAGCAGACTTAGCTCTTATACTCCTGTATTCCTCTCTCTTTGCATGGTTTTACTACCATACAGAAGTCAGAGCTGACCTTTATGCCTACTCTCACATGAAAGAAGAATACCTTGAAGTGCTTGAAAGGTTTAACTTAAGGTGGAGGCTTAATTACCTCAGGGGCATAGAAGACGGAAAATTTCAGGAGTATGCCATTTACGCTTTCCTTGCCTTCCTGTCTGGCTTGTATCTTGGCTGGCTCTATGTTAAGAGTTAGATTTTCTCCTGACAAAATAATCAGGAGTTGCATAAGGCAGAGACCTAAGCCAGTCTTCTACCTCTGGTCTGTAAAAAAGTATCCTTCTTTTTAGCCTCCTTGCAGGAAGCCCATAAAGCCTGATAAGCTCATATATGCGAACCCTTGAAACCCCAAGCATCTGTGCAAGATCATCCACAGTGAGGATAAATTTCTCCATGTAAGTAATTTTAGTATGGACTGGTATTTTTTGACAAGGTTTAGAATTTTTTCTGGGGAATTCCCCAGAAAAGCTATCTGACTTTCCATATGTTATTAGCCACCTTTTTAATAAAGCCCTTCTGGGCAAGCTTTCCAAGAAGCTTTAGGGTTCTTCCTTTGCCCGTTCTCCTTGGCAGGTTTTCAAAGTGCAGAGTGTTGTCTCTGTATCTGAAGAGCCAGACCTCTACAAAAAGCCCCCATTCTTCAAGGGTAAGGACTTCAGGAGGAGGGACAGATGGAAGGTCTGCCTCTTTAAAGGGAAGATTTCTTATAAGCTTTAAGGCAAAACTGTGATACTTTCCGTGCCATATGTGAGTTTTAATCTGGAAATATTCAGGAAACTTTTCACTTGCCCTTTTCAACCTCAGAAAAGCTTTATGTTTGCTCAGGTTGAAAGTTCTTGAAAAGAGGAATTTCCATGTTTTGAAAAGAACCCCTTTTTCTGTGCCTGCTTCTTTGATATAGAAGTAAATGGCTCCAAGGTCTGCATAGCTCACTTCCTTCCTGAAAAAGTCATCAAGCTTTGGCTCTTTGTAGTGAGTAAGATAATCCCCCAGCTCCCCCTCTGAAATAAAGCCCTTCCGCTTTAATCCATCGTAGAGGTAGTTTATACTACCTGTATTTTTGTAGCCCAGCTCCTTTGCTACATAATCAAGGTTAATGTTTATGTATCTTTTACCGCCCCAAGTTAGCCAGTATAAATATCCTGCCAAGGCTTTTTCCATAGGAGTTAGCTCCTCTGAAAAGAAAGCAACACCATGAAAATACGCATCCGCCCCAAGCTCTTGCTTTACATGTAGAGGCATGGAATACTTATAGGTGTAGAAAATGTATATGTCCTCAAGCCTTATCTTAGCCATCCTGCCACAAAAAAAGCCACGCAAGCAAAAACCTTATCCTCTCTATCCTGTCCTGCAAAGACAAAAGCCAGCTTTTAAACTCTTCAAATTCATAAAGCCCCCTTCTCTTTAAAAACTCCACATACTCCTCTACCCTGAACTCCTTATGAAGAGGCACACTCTCCTCTAAAGTATTTCCTGCCCTCTGGACTGCATCTTTACGCCCCTGCGGTCTTCCAACTTTAATTTCATAGAGCATCCAGTCTGGGTCTTCTGACGAAGCTTGCTCTGAAATAACCTGCAGGACTTCTTCAAGCCTGACCTTTTTCTTTCTAACTTTATTTTCCTTAACTCCAAGAAACCGTTCCACCTTAAGCTTTAAAAGTCCAGATATGGCAAGGATAAACCTTCCTGCATGGGGCATAAGCTCAGAAGAGCTTAGCTCCTCAAGTCTTTGCCTGAAATCCCTTATTAGCTCCTCAAGGTCAATATCTTCAGGGTCTATCTCTCCTTTCCTTACCTTTTCTAAAAGAACTTCCTCAGGCGATAGAAAAAATGAAAGCACCATCAGACAAAAAACTGAAATACCCTGCCATCTATCCCCTTAAAGGTAAAAGCATCTATAAGCCCCATATCTCTGGCTCTTGTGAGAACCTCAGAGATATACTCATTGGTGAGGCTCTCCCCTTCATAAAGGCTGTCCCGAGCTTCTACCCATGCTTTAGCAAAATCCCTTTTGTCTATCCTGTGAGTTTTTACCTCTCCAAAAGCATCTTCGTAATCCACATAAAGGTGGTCAAAAGTAAAGTAAAGGGTGCAGTCTATAAGAGCAAGAGCCAAAGCTATATGCTCCTTCTCAAAGTCAAGAGAAAGCTCCTGCTCAAACTCAGTCCTCAAAACTACTGCCTCCCTGTTTGTAAAAAAGACAAACTGCCTTACATAGACCTCATCGGTAAAAGCAAAAAGAAACTTTGCTTCCTTTGCCTGAAAGTAAATGGCTATTCTTCCTGTATTTGCTGGCTGGTCTAAAAGCATGTTTAAAGTCTTAGACAGAAGATAAGCCATAGCTCCTGCTGTTTTACTATCAAGCATAAGACTATTTTAGCTTGAAAGATTGAAAATAACCCCACAGAAGAAGGTCTTCTGAGCTTAAAAAGGGTCTTTCTATCTTAGAAACTGCCCTTAAAAACTGCCCTGCACCTGCTCTGACGGATGCTCCTATAAAACCTGTCTTAAAAGCCCTGAAAACTCCTGAGGGAAGACTAAGGTATATATCCTCTCCCTTATAATCCCCCTGAACTCCAAAGGAAATCCCCCTCTCCATAAGCCTCAAAGCCCAGTCTATCAAAGTAAAAACACTTCCTTCACATATAACAACAGGCTTTTCAAGAGTTTCCAGCATGTCTAAAAAGTCATACCTTGTTTTCACAAGCTCAAAGGAAAAGCATGTAAGGTCTAAAGACTTTTCCTCCTCTGATACTATCCTGTGCCTTGTAAAGGAAAAGTATTCCTCTAAGGGTTTCTTTTCAATTAAGTCTGTTAGCACAAGCACCTTAGACCTGTGCCTGAGAAGAAGATTAAACAGAGGAGCTAAGGAAGAAAGAGGGTAGCTGTCCGCATAAGGGAAAACTATGACCTCTTCCCCCACCTTTATCTCTTCTACTTCCCATGGGTCTATAAACCCCGTCTCCCTTTTGAGCTTTTTTACCTTTTCTTCAAACTCCTCATAGCCCTCCACATAAACCTGCCTGCCAAAACCTTTAGAAAGATAAGCCCAGTAATAGAGGTCTCCTCTAAGCTTTGGCACAAAGATGGACTTTCTTATAACCCTTGAGAAAGGATACTCAGAAAGATAACCCTCAAGGATAAGGTCTTTGAGCGTCTTTCTGCCCTCTAAAAGAAGAGAAAAGTAAGAAACTTTCCTGACTTTTAACCCCTTATACTCAAAAGACTTTCCACCCTCAAGCCAGAGAACAGAAAGCTCTTCTTCTTTCCCCTTTAGCTTAAAAAGGAGCCGAAAAAGTTCTTTGCGAGAAAGTAGCCCCCTGAGAATAATCATTTTTAAGCCTTAAAGCCCTCAGCTTGGCTCTTAAAAGCTTGCTTCTGCTTACCGCATACCTTTTTGCTAAAAGCTCTAACTCTTTAAAGTCCTCTTTCTTCAAGCTTACATACACCCTCCTTTTCTTCTTCCCTCTTGGCTCCTCTGGAAGAAAAAGAGGCTCTTCTGTCATCACCTCTTCCAAAGGAGCCTTCTTCAAAAACTCATAAAGCTCATCATCTACCCTCATAACAAACTGCCTTACACCTTTATTCCTCATTTCTCTCTCCTTGCAAAGATAAAATCTAAGTCTGGAAAGGTAGAAAGAGGATACTCAAGCTTTAATACATTTTCCCTTGGCACAAGTCCAAAATACCTGCTGTCATAAGACCTCTCATGCTCTCCCATAACAAAATAGTAGCCTCTATCTATATACTGGTTTAACTCTACAGGTTTTACTGGGCGACCCTTGCTGTCCGCTGTTCTTGCCCTCCCTAAATAATTCCCGTTGCAATAAAAGTCAAGTCCTTCAGTCCTTATATAGTCTCCCTCACTGCATACTACCTTCTTTACCAAAAGCTTCCCCTTCGTGTATTCATTCTCTACAGGCGGTTTTATAAGCACATAGTCCCCTGCCTTTGGGTCTCTAAAAGGCTCTACCTCAAGCCACCACTTGTAAGGCAGTGAATAATCCATGCTATAGGCAATCCTCACTGGACTTACCCTGTATGCCAGCACGCTCACCACAAGCAAGAAAACAGCTCCTAACCAAAACCTCACTTTATAGCCCCCTTAACTTTCTGTGTAATGTCCTCATCCTCTCCAGATACCACACACTGCTTTATAAGAACAATACCCTTCTCCTTTGAAAGTATAGCCTTTAACTTCTCCTGTTTCTCTAAAACAAGCTTTTGAACTTCCTCTGGACTTTTACCAGACTGAAGAGCCTCATAAATCCCCTTTGCATTCATAAAGTCCAGCTCAAGAAGATTTATTGTCTTTACAGGTCTGTAATAGAGCTGTCTTGCAAGATAAAAGGTAGCCCCATTGGAAAAGACTATAAGAGCTATCACCAAAAGCCACTCATACCACTTCATTGCTTCATCTCCTCCTGCACCTTCTTTATAGCCTCTAAATAGCTCATGCCAGAAGCCACAAGGTCTTGTATCCTCTTTCTTACATGAGGAGTTGTAAAGAACATGGCTTTCATAAAGTCATCAAGAACTACCCTTGCCTTGACAATTCCAGCTCCTGAATAGATAACTACCTCTGAAAACTCTCCAGCTCTTGTCCTTGTGCTTAAAAGCAAATTCCACCCCCAGTCTCCAAAGGCAAACAGATTGCTCTGTTTCATGACATTTATACTTTCCGCCTTCTGTTGCATAAACATAGACCAGAAGCTGTTTTCTGTTATAACTCTTCCAGCTCTTGAGAGACCACCTGTTGGCATTATATCCGCAAAACTCTGCGTGCCTATTATCATTGACGCCCCATGCTTTCTGAACCTCCTGTATGCCTGCTCTATGAAGATGTCTATCTTCGGATTTCCTAAAAACTTATGTGCCTCATCAACGATAACTAAATTCCTGTAGTCTTTCATGCCTGAGAAGAATATCTCCTTTGATATGTGATAGGTAAGGAGCATGATAACCGGGTCTCTCAGGTCTGGTATATTCTCTATCTGCCCGTTTTCAAACACGGTTAAAAACTTGTCAAAAAAGACTGTTGCTCTTCCGTTGAAGAACTTTCCATATGACCCCATAGAAGAGTAAGGCTGTAAATGTTTTATAAAATCACTTATTCTTTGGTCTCCTGCATACTTTCTTAATGCATCAATCACCGTATCCACATTGCTTTCAGCCCCATACTTATCATAGCTCTCTCTCAGAGCTTCCTCTAAATGTGCCTTTATAAACTTCTCCTGTTCTTCAGACTTTTTCTGCTCTTTTACCGCTCCCATCAGGTAAAACCAGTTTGTTAAAAATTCCAGATAGTCCTCAAACACGCTGTAGTCAGTTATTGATGTGAAAGGATTTAAGCATATGGGGGCTTCAGGCTTTATCTCTATATAGTCCCCTCCAAAGGCATGACAGAACCTCTCATAAGAGCCTCCTATGTCTATTACCCATACACGGTTGCCACCTGCCAGATAGTTCCACATAATATACTGCAAAAACACGCTTTTGCCAGCTCCCGTCATGCCAATCACATAAGAGTTATATCCTCCAGATGGGTTGGAAAAGTAATCAAAGCCTATAAGCTCTCCCGTGTTTGAAAAGAAGAAAAGCTCAGGAAAAGTCCCCTTCCATCCTGCATAAACAGGTGCTAAGGTGGCAACATTCTCCTCAAATACCACCCTTACCCTCTGCCTTGAAAGGAAATCAGCTATTGCCTTGTCAAAACCAAAAGGAAGAACGCTTATAAAATCCGCAAAGTTTATGTATTTGTCTTCTTCTAACTGCCAGCCAAGTTTCCTAAATTCTGTCTTTACTCTTCCAGTCCTCAGTTCAAGCTCCTCCTTTGTTCTGGAAAAGACCACTATGAGAAAGTCTATGGCATATAAATCCGCCCCTTTCTCTATCCTCTCCATAGCATAGGAAAGGTCTTGATGCTTGAACTTGAGCCTTGGCACCAAGCTATAAGGCACATGCTGGCTAAGCACCATAGTGGCATCTCTTTTTACTTTTCCTTTCTCACTCTCAGGTAGCTTTATGCCATTCAAAACTATCAGATAGTCAAAGTCATAAACGCTCTCCTCATAAGGACCAGCAAGATAATTAAGCACATCTACCATTGACCACTCTTCTGGATAAGTCTTAACCGATAAGGCTCTTACATAAAAACCGTCCAGCTCAAAAAAGTCCTCATAAATGCGAGCTTTTGTAGAAGAATGAACGCTTGCCCTTGATATGGGTATATCCCCCCTATACTCAGGAACATCTCTCCAGTCCTTTGAAGGATTGAGAAGTTTATAAAGCACCTCCACCATATCTCCCCCCGTCATATCGTAAGGCACAAGCCCCGCAGACTGTAAAGAACCCCTCAGCTTTTCTCTTACATCAGACAGCTTTTTCAGATATACGCTAAAATCCTCCAGCTCATCTTCTTTTTTCTTACTAAAAAGCCCAAAAAGGTTTTTAAAAAGACTATCCATAAGACTGTATGTCTTTGACTTACCACCAAGCTTTACTGTGATAAATAGCCTGTGATTTTTTGCGGTGGCTCTAAAGGTTTTTGTTATAGGCTCATGCCTTTTGCTCTCTAAAAATTTCCAGAACTCATCCACCATCTCCTTCATGAGGCTCTGGTCTATCCCTCTTAGCCTGTAAAGCCCCCTATACTTGTTTTCTCTCCATGTGTCTATGGCTTTATAAATGTCAGAAGAACCCCAGAGGATAAACTGAAAGCTTGCTCCCTCTGGCAAGGCAGAGAGAAAAGACCTCAAGGACTGCTCCGTCCCAGAAGATATCCCCACAAGAGGCACACACTCAAAGGCTATGCCTATAGAGCCGTCCGCATTGTAGAAAAAACCATCCTCTTCATAGTAAGGCATAACATACCTTGAAAGGTTTTCCCTCTCAAGGACTAAAAACAATTCTTCCTGCGTCATTTCCTTGCCTCCAGCTGACCCAAAGCTTTTCTGTCGCTTTAGGTAGCCAGTCTTCCACATAAACATAACCAACCGCATTCCCTAACGCATAACCACCCAAAGCAAACAGACTTAGAAACATCAAAACTTGCCTCATCTCATTTCTCCTCTAAAAACTTCTTTACCTCAGGGGCTGGCTCCAATGGCTTTAACTCTTTAAGAGGTTCTCCTTTCTTGAGAAGATAATCCCCAAGTATCCACTTGCCTTCCTCCGCTCTGAAGAAGATATACTTCTGAGACACTAAATTGCCTTTTTCATCTACATAAGGCAAAACAAATACTCTTATAATGTTGTCAGGCACACGCAAAGGAGTTGGGATAGTCCTTGCAAGTTCAAAAAGTCTTTCCTGAACTTCCTTTTGATACAGGCTCTCTACTTGCTTTTCTTCTTTTTGCGTAAAAGTCTCAGGTAAATCTTTCAATTGAACCTTTTCTTGCTTACTAACAACTCCCGCACATGAAGTCAAAAATAGAGCTATTGCTAATACCCGCTTTTTCATCTCCTTTCCTCCTTCAAAGTCTGCTCATAGACATCTGAAAGCCTTCCACAATAGCCAGAATTAGCTCCCTTTTTACAAAGCTGGCTTTCTTCGTAAGGTAATAAAATCTTTGCACAGGAGCTTAGAAAAACAGAACACAGCATAATTAAAACAACCTTCATTTATTGCCCTCCTGCTTATTCTCTTGCTTACCAGCCTGTTCTTGCTCCTCGGAAGAAAAGTCTATGCTCTGCAAGAAAACTACATCTACCTTCCTTCCTGCGTTTATTTCCACCACAGGATAAGTCTCATCCGCCAGCTTCTTGTATTGTTCTACAAGTTCTTTAGCCGCAGACGTAAAACCGCCTGCAATACCCACGTTCAAAGCTTTCCCTGGGTCTATAGTCGTAAGAGACCCCTGCGGAGATACAATGACTGTAGAACCTGATTGCTGAAAAACTCTTGATATGCCGTCTATAAAGCCTGCTAACAACATTCTTGCTAAAATTGCTCCCTGCTTTGATACTACTCTGCCAAGCAACCCTACTTTTCCGTCTTCTCCTGCTACATAGCCCTTTACCTTCTTCTCTACCACAGTTCCGTCCTTTTTCACACAGGACAGCACCTCAAGCCTTATGTATGCTCTCTCAGATGGTAAATCTCCATAACCAGACCCTATCACAAAACAATCTTTTATGTCCGCCTTCCACAGGTTTGGTAGAACCGCCTTATCCACTATCCTTATCAAAACTGGATGAGGAGAGCTTTGAGCTTTGCCTCCAGTAGGAGCATCAAGCCCAGAAAGAAGAACCGCCTTTACAAAAGCTCCAGCAGGAATTAAACTCTTTTTGCTTTGACTTTGAGGAACCTGAGGAGCAGGCTTTATCTCCTCTTTCTTTTCTTCCTTTTTTGTAGCTGGACTTTCCTCTCCCTTTTTGATAACTATCAGGTCAGCGAGAACTTGTGGCTCTGGTTTTTTAGCCTCTCCCTGCTGACCTGACTGACCAGCTCCCTGCGAAGTCGCTGGAGGTGGAGAAAATGGTGGAGGGGGTGGGGGTGGAGGAGGAAAAGCTGAAGGCTCTTTTTGACCTTGACCTAAAAGCTCAGCTATGGGGGGTGGAGATTGACCCTTCTGTTGCTGTTGATTATTCCGTCTTTCAAGCTCCTCTATTCTCTTTTCCAGCTGTGTTATCTTCTCACCGTATAAGGCTCTTAAGGTTTCCTCTTCTGTCTTCTTAGGAGGAGGAGCTTCCACTTTAACGGGTGGTTCTTCTCGCTTTTCTTCCTTTTTCTTGCCAAAAATCTCTGACAGAAGAAACATACCACCACCCAGCAAGGCTACCGCTACACCTAAAGCTATATACTGCTTTCTCTTCTCTCCTTCAAACTTCTTAAGCATTTTTCCTCACCACTATAAGCCTTGTTGTCTGTCCTTTTTTGAGAACTGGCTTAACTATAGCTATAGCCAAAGGCTGCTTAAGGTATGGAATAAACTGACCTTCCCAAAGCTCTAAATCTGTCTTTGCCTGCAATACATACTCCTCTACAGAATACATACTGCCCTCATAAACCCTGTAGAGTATCATGTCAAGCTCCTCAAAAGACCTGTATGGCTTGTTGATAAGCTTTACTTCATAGCCTTCCGGCACTTCTTCCATATACACGCTCTTCACAAGACCTAGCAGGACACTATCGTAATCCCCTGACCTCTCTAACTGCCTTGCCTTTTCTTTATCCTCATGAGGCACCCTTAAAGCCACCACAACAGCAGGAATTCTTTTTGGCACAAGAATTAGCTGAAAGACCTTCTCCCCACAATCTACATATAGCTCTCTTGGAATATCAGACAGCTCCACCTTTCCATCAGGTAAAACCTTTGGAAGAAACTTAACATAAGCATTTCTTTCCTCCACCTCTACAGATATCTCCTTCTCCTTTGAATAGACTACACTTTTAATAGCCTGAGGACACACAATCCTGTTTATATCAGTCAAAGATACATTAACATAATGCCAGCCACCGCTATCTTCTATAACCACAACAGGAGACGGCTTCTCTTGAGCTAAAACAACAGACAAGAAAAACAGAAGACTTAAAAGCTTTTTCATAACTTTACCTCCCTGACTATAAACCTGCCCTGCTGAACGGTGAATTTAAAAACTATCGTCCTTCTTTCCTCTCCTATGTATGTGTTGCCAGTAAATTTCTTGAGTATGCCCTCTACAGCTAAGGTCTGATTTTGAGGATCTACAATCACTTTCATGGGATAAAAGCTCTGCCACCAGTCATTGTTTTTAATGGAGTTTGTATAGCTCGCAAAAACCTCTTTTATCGCCTTTAGCTCCTCTGGATTGGTAGTTAAAAAGGGATAAACACTTGCTAAAGACTTATCTACAATGGCAGGAGACACATTAAGTATCCTGTCCGCTAAATACTTGCCTATCTGCTCAAGATACGAATAGCTTAGCTCCTCTCCAGATACCCAGAACTCTTTATCTACCCTCGGTGGCAAAACAATTATTGTCTTATGAGTAGCAAGCCTAAAAAGAAAAATCCCCTCTATAAGCACCACCACCAGAAGCCCCATTATGGTATAAGACTGCCAGCGCACCTCAAACTGGAGCTTCTCTAAAAAGCTGTAAAACCTCTTCATGTTCCCTGTATATTTTAGCAAACTACGGGCTTTTTTCTGTGAAAAATTGTTTTTCTGGGGAATTCCACAGAAAAACTTGACATATAGACTTTTATGCGGTATAATATAACTTTATGGAGGATTTGGAGTATCTCCTGAGGGAGTTATCAAAAAAGTCCTTAGCTCTTGTGGGAATGGATTTAAGCTCTCTCAGGTATATAAGCGTGTATCTGACGACGCAGGAAAAGAGGGTAGGGGGGAAGACTTACACTTATGAGTATCTGGTGGGGGAACTGGAAAAAAAGAGAAAACACATCCTGAAAAAAGTCTCTCCTGAGGAAAGGGGACAGATTTATGAACTTATTCGTCTTTACAGGGCATGTTATCGTCTTGAGCAGGCAAGATTGCAGATTGCATTTAGAGCTTCTTAACAAAAAACTCTTGCAGGAGGTTCAGCAATGAACTATGCAGGCTTAAGAGGAAATCTGGTAGAAAAAGACCCAAAAACTTTGCCTGTTGCCAGAGAAGACTTCTACATCAGAAAAGCCCTTGACCTCAGGCATGTAGAAAAGCTAAAGCAGGCAATCCTTGAGGGTGAAGAGCTACCGCCTGTCATTATGGTTTATGTGAAAGAGCTTGAGGACTGGCGGATTGTCAATGGCAATCATACTGCTAAAGCTCATGAGCTACTTCAGAGACCTGTCAAAGTCTTTGAAGTGGAAGGAGAGTTCTCTTATGAAGATGCTATAAGACTTCAGCTTGAGCTAAACCCCATTGAGAATTTGCCCGTCTCAAAGGAAGACCTCAAGGTGATGGCTATAAGGGCATACAAAACCATGAGGCAGGTGGGAGCTAAGAGAGAGAGGACAGAAATAATCCAGAGGTTGGCACTGATATTCAAAAAGTCTGAAAGACATATCTACAGATGGCTTGATGAGGTAATAGAAGAAGAAGACAGAGAGCTGAAAGAAAAAGCAGTAAAGCTATGGAGAGAAGGTAAAACACAAGAGGAAATAGCCAAAGAGCTTGGCGTTCCCCAGCAAACTATCTCTGACTGGCTAAAAGCAAATAATTATCAAGTGAAAACTTATCGCATTTTACCGATTTTTGACACATGTCAAAAATCGGTAAATACTGACACTCAATCTCACCTCACAATCACGAAAGACTTTTCCGACCTCATGGAAAGGTATTATGAAGAGCGTGAAGAGGGTCAAAAGCTTGAGGAGTGGGCTAAGTCAAAGGGCATAGAGCTTGACCCTGAGGAGCTTCAAAAGCTTAAGTCTTTTCTGTCTGACCTTACAAGCAGGACTGCTATAGAGATGCTCAAGGACACTCAGGAGGCGTATGAAAAGCTCTTAAGGGAAAGGTTGAAGGCTATAGGTTTTGGCACAAAGGCTGTAAAGGCTCTTGTGGAGAGCTTTTCAAAACACAAAGCTCTTATTAGAAAAACCTGTGAAGAGCTTATAAAGAAGATAGAAAGCCTTGCAGAAAATCTTGACCTGTCTGAAGAGGAGATACTCCACAAGGCTTTTCAATATGAGGCGTTGCTGACAAAATACAGAGAGCTATTTATGAGCGTATGCAAAGATGAGATAAAGAAGGCTCTTTCTAAGTATCCTGTGCTTTCTAAAGAAGAGATAAGCCTTGAGGCTTTCTATGAGCTTGCGGAAGAAGAGCTGGAGCAGGAGCTAAAGGCTCAGTATCCAGACTACAGAATACCCAGAGACCTTATAGAGTGGCTAAAGTTAGAAGTCAGAAAGAAAAGGCTGGAAGAGGAAAGAAGAAGGCTTGAAGAGGAAAGGGCAAGGCAGGAAGAGGAAAGAAAGAAGAGGGAAGAGCATGAGAAGGCACAGCTAAGTGAAATTATATCAAGCCTGAGAACTTCTCTTCCTGATAGCTTAGAGAGCTTTCTTATGAGCCTCTCAGATGAGGACAGGGCGGTGGCTCTAAAGTATATGGCGGAGCTAAAAAGAGTTTTTGATAGTCTGCCGAAAGCACCAAAGGAACTTATAGAGGAGCTTGCAAAGGCAATGCTTAAGGGCTTAACAGAGGAAGAGGCTAAAGAGGAGCTAAGGGCTAAGGGATATGTGCCTGATACAAGACCTGTGCTTAAGGCAAAAGAAGAACTCCTCAGGAAAAAAGAAGAGGAGCTAAGGAAAAAAGAAGAAGCCTTGAAGCCCCTGCTCCCTTCATCTACCTCCTTTAGCTCTCCTGAGGGGGCTGTCCCCCCTCAGTCTTTCAACGGTGAGGTTGTAGAGGGGCAGGTGCTTGAAGAGGAAGAGCTGGATGATGAGCTTTTTGAGCTTTTAGGGCTTGAAGAGGAAGAGCTCGAAAAAGAAAGGGGTATAACGCTAAGGGGTGTGAAGAAAAAGCTCAAGAAGATTTTAAAGCTTTTGGGAGAGCTAAAGAGTGAAATGCTTTCCGCAAAGGGCAGGAAGACGCTTGAGAAAGCCCTCAAGGAGTGTGAAGAAACCCTTGAGAAGATAGAGGTGGTCTTCAGAAGAAAGGAAAGATACACGCAGGAAGATAAGGCTATTGCTAAAGTGGTTTTAATGAGGTTTTCGGAGCTGTGGCAGGAGGAGAAAGGCACGGGGCTTGCAGTGCAGGATAAGTCCGCACTTGTTAAGAGGGTGTTAGAGATAGCAGGCAAAAATCCAGACAAGGAGCTTATCAAGGAGAAGTTTTTAAAAGCTGTGGAGGGCTTTTTTGAGTATGTGAGGGAAAATGAAAAGAGAGAGGGGCGATACAAGGCTCAGGTTTCGCTCAGAGATTTTATTGCAGACCCCTTTAAGTTTGAGCTTATGAGAAAGCCTTCAAAAGAGGAAGTGCTTATGCACAACCTCAAGGTTTTAGAAAAAGTTCTTAGAGAGGAGGGTCAGCAATGGATTCAGCAATGGATAAGGTAAAGGTTTTGCTTTTATCCTTAGCAAAGGCAAGCACGGACGGAGACAAACTCAATGAAGAGGTTATAAAAGCCTATATGCAAACTATCAGGAATTATCCACCTGAGCTTGTTCTTTCGGTTCTTTCAAAATACTCATACCTGCCACCTGTGGAAGAGCTTTCTAAAAAGCTTGAAGAGAAGAAAACTCTCCTTGCCTTTGAAATGCTCCAGAGAGCTATGGAAAAAGCAGGTAAGTATGGTGCTGTGGTTTTTGAAGACAAAAAGCTTCAGGCATTTGTAAGACTTATGGGGGGCTGGCTGGAAGTATGCGATATGCCAGAGAGAGAGCTTCGTTACTGGTTTTTTAAACTTTACCCGTCCATAGAAGAAGACAGGCATGAGGAAGTTTTCACAACAGAATTCACTTTTGACGATGCAAAGGTTCTGAGAGTAAAGGCTTTAGGAGGTGATAAGCCAAAAGCCCTGGGGGCAGGAAATGTGGTGGAAGAAAGAAATCTTAAAGGCACTCAAGGAAATAATGCCTGAAGAGATTGACTATGAGATAAAACAGATAAAGCCCATAGAAAAGCTTATCTACAGGATAGACCTTGAGGACAAAGACTACAAAAGGGGGTGAAGAATGCAGGAGCTTTTTGAACCTTCTTTTG
>JBEPZQ010000018.1:0-2010 GCA_041640755.1 Thermodesulfovibrio sp.
CAAGGACCAATTGTAGGAGGAGAGCTGATTCTCATGTGGACTTCCTTTGCACCACCAAGCTCTCTTATCATTTTTACAATTTTCTTGGAAGTTGTTCCTCTGACAATTGAATCATCAATTACCACGACTTTTTTGCCCCTTAAAACTTCCCTCACTGGATTTAGCTTGATTTTTACGCCAAAGTGCCTGATACTTTGCTTTGGCTCTATGAATGTTCTGCCGATGTAATGATTTCTTATTAATCCAAAATCAAAGGGTATTCCGCTTTGTTCAGAATATCCTATTGCTGCTGGCACTCCTGAGTCGGGCACAGGAATTACTATATCTGCATCCACCTGATGTTCCCTTGCAAGCTGTCTGCCAAGTTCTTTTCTGATAGTATTTACGCATATATTATCAAAAATATAACTGTCAGGTCTTGAAAAGTATATGAACTCAAAAACACAGTGAGCCCTTTTTGTTGAGTTAAAGATTTTTATTGACTCCAAACCATTTTCATTAATTATAAGCATCTCTCCGGGATTAACATCCCTTATGTATGTTGCACCAATCAAATCAAAGGCACATGTTTCAGAGGCTACTACATAGGCATCCTGTAGCTGTCCTAAACATAGGGGTCTTATACCGTAAGGGTCTCTTATAGCAATTAAGTCCTTTTCAGTCAAAAGCAATAGGGAGAAAGCACCTGATACCTGCCTTACAGCATTTGCAATTCTTTCATAGACAGAGCCATTTTTTGCCCTTGCAATCAGATGAAGAATTATTTCACTGTCAGATGTACTTTGAAATATTGCACCATCCCTTTCAAGTCTGTTCCTCATCTCATCAATATCAATAAGATTACCATTGTGGGCTATTGCAATACTTCCTAAACTATACGAGGCAACCAATGGTTGAACATTCTCTAAAGTGCTTGAGCCTGTCGTTGAGTATCTATTGTGTCCAATGGCAATGTGTCCAGGGAGGTTCTTAAGCACCTTCTCATTGAAAATTTCAGCCACAAGTCCTAATGACTTTTCAAGATAAAGCTTACTGCCGTCAGATGAGCAAATACCAGCACCTTCTTGTCCCCTGTGCTGAAGGGCATAAAGTCCAAGATAAGTTAAATTGGCTGCTTCAGGATGTCCATAAATCCCGAAGATACCGCACTCTTCATGAATATCATGAAAATAACTCTGCTCGCTCATTTTCTATTAAACTCTTTATTTTAACATAGTTAAGCGAAAAAAGTAATTTTCATTGTGACTAAAGTAGATAGGCATGAGTTATGGCAAGCCTGTCCGTGTATTTTTTCCGTAACCGCGAAGTAAGCCAGAGTAGAAAAAAGCGAGATTGCTTCGGGCACTGCGTGCCCTCGCAATGACTAAAAAAGACACCTTCGCAATGACAGAAGAATAATAGCCTCGCAATGATCAGGAAGGAAAGCACTACAATGAAGAAAAGGAACAAATTGCACTGACGAGGTAAAAAGATGCCTCCGATGTCACAGAAAAAACGCAAAATTCAGCCTAAAATACGCAAATTATGAATATTTTCCCTTTTATCTCTCTGAATTATGAGAAGATGCATCAATGCTCTCCCTCAAGATTTTAGCCTTTTGAATGAAACCTGCTATTTTTTCTTCCGAATTATCTTCAAGCATTTTTTTTGCTGTATGGAGATTATCTATAAAAACATCAAGCATTTTTATAATGTTTGTCCTATTCATGCAAAAAATGTCTTTCCATATTTCTGGACTACTCTTTGCTATTCTTGTTGTATCCTTAAATCCACTTCCAGCATATTTAAGAAATGTGCTGTCTACTTCAGCAACTGTGTTTACAAGAGAGAAGGCTAAAAGATGGGGCATATGACTTACAAGGGCATATATTTTGTCATGTTCATCAGCAGGCATAATCTCAACGACAGCTCCAACTCTTTCCCACATTTTCTTAATCTTCTTCAATGAGGGATTATGCGTCTTCTCTGTAGGCGTAATGACAACACTTGCACCTTCATATAAATCTGACT
>JBEPZQ010000018.1:2020-16467 GCA_041640755.1 Thermodesulfovibrio sp.
ATGTTCAAAGCCTGTTTTGTCTGAGCCTGCAATTGGATGAGTTCCAATATAATAAGCTTTGTCACCAATAATTTCTTCAAGGTTATTTACCACTTGAGCCTTTACACTGCCTACATCAATAACTATCGTATCCTGTTTCAAAAATTTACAAATCTCTCTTGCAATCTCCTCAAATGTTCCAATTGGCGTAGCAAGAACCACGAGGTCTGCATCAGCAGCTTCTTCTAAGGACAAAGTGAAATGATCAACTATACCGAGGGATTTTGCTTCTCTCAGTCTTTTTTCACTTCTTCCATAACCAATTATATTGGGAGAGCCCCCCTTTTCTTTAATAGCAAGTGCAAGTGATGCACCAATCAGTCCAACGCCAATAATTGAAACTTTATTAAATAACACTTTTCCAACCACTAACTAATATCCACTGCTCACCAAGCTTAAAATTCCCTTCCAACTGCCTTTGCAACAGCAGCAACCCTTTGCATCATTTCGTTAAACATCTGAGGAGTAAGAGATTGTTCTCCATCTGATAAAGCCTCTTCCGGATTTGTATGGACTTCAATCAATAACATATCTGCACCTGCAGCAACTGCTGCTAATGCCATAGGAATTACCAAATCTCTCTTGCCAACTCCATGACTTGGATCAACTGCTACAGGAAGATGACTTAAAGACTTTAAAAGAGGAACAGCACTAAGGTCAAGGGTGTTTCTTGTGCTTGTCTCAAAGGTTCTTATGCCCCTTTCACAAAGAATTACATTTTCATTTCCCCTTGAAAGAATATATTCAGCAGCCATTAAAAGCTCTTTGATTGTAGCAGACATTCCTCTTTTAAGAAGCACGGGCTTGTCAACTGAGCCCACTTCCATGAGAAGTTTGAAATTCTGCATGTTTCTTGTTCCTATCTGAAGAATATCTACATAATCAAGCATCACATCAATGTCTCTTGGGTCCATTATTTCGCTTATGACAGGTAGTCCTGTTCGTTCTTTAGCATCTTTCAGATATTTAAGACCTTCAACTCCCAGCCCCTGAAAAGAATATGGAGATGTGCGTGGCTTAAAAGCTCCTCCCCGTAAAAAGGTAGCACCTGCAGCCTTTATCTTTTCAGCTATGTCAAGAAGAGTAATCCTGTTTTCAACTGCACAGGGACCAGCAGCAACATGAACTTTTTTGCCACCTATTTCAAGATCATCAACCTTAATTATGGTGTTTGATTTCTTGAAATCTCTGCTTGCAAGCTTATAGGGTTTCAAAATTCTTACAATCTCTTCTACCGCAGGAATTGCTCTTATAGCATTCTCTTCATCCTCTGTTACCTTTGAAGTATCTCCTATAACTCCAATGATGGTTCTCTCTGTTCCCCTTGAGATATGAGGTTTTAGCCCCTTTGCTTCAAGCTTTTTGACAATTCTCTCAATTTGCTCGTCTGTTGCATCTGGCTTTAATACAATAATATCCATGATTTCCCTCCTATATTTTTAGAAAATTTTTAAATCCCTTAATGAATGCCTCGTTTTCTTCTGGCAAACCAATAGTAACCCTTATCTCATTTGGTCCAACAGGTCTAATAATTACTCCTTCCCTTAGCAGAAACTCAAATACCTCCTTTGATGATATATTACTGGGAAGAATTATATAGATAAAGTTCGTCTCTGTGGGAAGATACTTGATTTGCTGAATGCTGTCAAGCTCTTTGTAAAGATATTTTTTTCCTGATTCATTAATCTCCAGCACTTTTTTCAGATGCTCCTCATCCCTAAGCGCTGTCTCTGCTGCAATCTGAGCGATTGTGTTTGTATTGAATGGTTCTCTGATTCTATTCATGTCTTTTATAATTTCTTTGTTTGCTATTCCATAGCCAATTCTTAAACTCGCCAAGCCATAGGCTTTAGAAAATGTTCTGAGAATCAAAATATCCCTGCCATCAAGGAAATATTTAATTGTGTCAGGATAATCAGAAGAGCTTACATATTCATAGTATGCCTCGTCCACAATAACAAG
This sequence comes from Thermodesulfovibrio sp., assembly GCA_041640755.1. Classification (GTDB taxonomy): domain Bacteria; phylum Nitrospirota; class Thermodesulfovibrionia; order Thermodesulfovibrionales; family Thermodesulfovibrionaceae; genus Thermodesulfovibrio. Next base: position 4,022 of record JBEPZQ010000018.1, read on the forward strand.
AATGTTGTCTGGAAGCTTTTGCATGAATTTTTTAAACTCATCCTTGTAGTTCATTGTTCCTGTTGGATTGTTAGGATTGGCGATGAATATAATTTTTGTGCGCTCGGTGATTTGTTCAAGCATTGCCTCAAGGTCATGCCTCCAGTCCTTAAGCGGAACTTCCTTAGCAACTCCTCCTTGCGCTGTTACTGCCATTGCATAAACGATAAATGAAGGCTTAGCCATAATAGCCTCATCCCCCGGTCCTAAATAAGTCTTCACTGCAATATCAAGCAATTCATTGGAACCATTGCCAAGAATAATCTCGTCGTGTGTGAGTTTTACTCCTTTTTTACTAAAAATTTCACAAAGGGCGTTTTTCAGATAGTATCCTGAACCTTCAGGATATCTGGCAAGTTCTTCAGGATTTGAGAGAAACTCCTTTATAGCCTCTATAACCTTTGGAGATGGACCTAATGGATTTTCATTAGATGCAAGCTTGTAACATTTTTTAATTCCAAGTTCCCTTTCTACTTCCTTAATCGGTTTTCCCGGGACATAGGGTTGAATTTTCTCTACATATGGTAGTGGTTTAATCATACACTCCTCCTTTATTCGTAAATAGGATAAGACCCCAAATGGACAAGCTCTATGCAGTACTTATTTATTTTTGAGAGAGTTTCCTGCACTTTATCATCATCTATATGACCAATAAAATCAACAAAAAATATGTATTCCCACTTTCTCATCTTCGCAGGTCTTGATTCTATCTTTGTGAGATTAATATTCGCATCCTTAAAAGGTTTCAAGGCATTGTAAAGGGCTCCGGGCCTGTCTTGTAAGGAAAACATTATGGAAGTCTTATCTGAGCCAGTCTTTTGAGGAAAACTTTTGCTGAGTATAAAAAACCTCGTAAAGTTATTTTTGTAATCTTCAATATGCTTTGCAACAAATTTAAGCCCATATAGTGTTGCAGCAAACTCACTTGCTATAGCAGCAACTTCCTCATCAAGGGATGCCTGCTTTGCTGCCTCTGCTGTGGATGCAACATCATAAAACGGAACATTGGGAAGGTTTTTGCTTAACCATTCTCTGCACTGAGCTCTTGCATGGGGATGGGAGTAGATTTTTTTTATTTTTTCCTTGTCACCAGTAATGGAAAGCAGATGATGGGATATTGGAATAATGATTTCACCAGAGATTTTCACCTCATATTGCATAAACATATCAAGGGTAAGGGTCACAGTACCTTCATTTGAGTTTTCTATTGGAACAATTCCAAATTTGCTCGTTCCTTTTTCAACACTCTCAAAAATGCTCTTTATTGTATCAAGTGGTTCAAACTGTGCAAAACTTCCGAAATATTTAATTGCTGCAAGATGGGTAAAAGTGCCCTCAGGTCCTAAATATGAGATTTTTTGAGATTCTTGTAATGACAAAGTAGCTGATAGAATTTCTCTGAAAAGGTGTTTTATTGTTTCATCAGAAAACGGACCTTTATTCTGAGTTATAAGATTGTTTATCAGTTTTTTTTCTCTGACAGGGTCAAAGAATTGAAGACCTTTTTGTCTTTTTATTTCACCAATTTTAAGTGCGATATTTGCCCTTTTGTTGAGAAGCTTAAGAATCTGTTTATCAATTTTGTCTATTTCTTCCCGTAAACTATCTAATACCCCATCTTCCATTTTTTATTTTAGCATATTTATGCTAAAATTTAAGTTATGGAAACTTTCAAAAAAGAAATGATGGATAGAGTTCTTAACTGGATTGCATCTCATGATGATGAGCCTCCGTATCTTTTGATTGATAGAGAGGTTTTAAGAAAAAAAATATCAGTTATTGGAAAGGGAATAACAAATTCAAGAGTTTTTTATGCTGTAAAGGCAAATCCTGCAATTGAAGTTTTAAGATTTTTAAACGATTTCAACATAGGGTTTGAGATCGCATCAGAGGGAGAGCTTGCAATTCTAAAAGAACTTGATGTTTCTCCAGACAGAATAATTACAAGCAATCCTATAAAAACATTTAAATTTCTAAAAGAAGCAGTTGAATACGGTGTTGACTATTATGCCTTTGACTCGTATGAAGAAGTTAACAAACTCGCAAAGTACGCTCCCGGAAAAAAAGTTTACATAAGGCTCACTGTTCCCAACGAAGGCAGTGAATGGCCCCTGAGCAAAAAATTTGGAGTAGAGTTGGAAGAAGCTGTATCGCTTCTAATTTATGCTAAAAAAAATGGTCTTCAGCCTATTGGAATAACATTTCATGTTGGTTCACAGTGTAGCAACATATACAACTGGCATACAGCAATAGTTAAAGCTCGTCAGGTCAAAGACTTAGTTGAAAAAGAAGGCATAGAAATAAAAATGTTAAACATTGGTGGAGGATATCCGATAGAGTATCTGAAAAAAGTTCCTGATATAGAAACGATTGAAATGAAAATAAATACCTTTCTTCAAGAATACTTTCCTGAAACTGAGATATTTATTGAACCAGGAAGAGCAGTAATTGGTGATGCAGGAGTTTTTGTCTCAAAAATCATTGGGAAAGCAAAAAGGACCGATGAAAATTGGCTTTATATTGATGTGGGCGTTTTTAATGGACTTATGGAAAGCATAGGAGGAATTAAGTATAAATATATTGTTGGAAGCAGAGGAGATGAAAAGGAATGGACTATTGCAGGTCCAAGCTGTGACAGCTTTGATGTCATTGACAAAGGCGTAATGCTGCCTGAGCCAGATGTGGGAAGTTTGATATTGATTTTATCCGCAGGAGCATACACCATCTCCTATGCATCCGAGTTTAACGGATTTTCTATACCGAAAACATTTTTAATTTAGGAGGAAAGCAATGATAAGATTTTTTGAAAAAGACCCTTATGCACCAATTCAATATGTTTACGAGGTTGAAAAAATACTTTACAAAGGAAAAAGCCCTTATCAGGAAATAATGGTGCTGGAAAATCCCTATTTCGGAAGAATCCTTGTTTTGGACAATGTAGTACAGCTTACTGAAAAGGATGAATTTATATATCATGAGATGCTTACACATGTGGTAATGCATTCCCATCCTGAAGCAAAAACCGTTGTTGTAATTGGTGGAGGAGATGGTGGAGCAGTAAGAGAAGTACTGAAACATGAAAGTGTGCAGAAAGTTTACTTTGTTGAAATAGATGAGGAAGTAATCAATGTCTCAAAAAAGTTTTTCCCTACTGTATCAAGTGCCATTGATGATCCAAGAGTTGAGATAAAATGCATGGATGGAGCAGAGTTTATAAAAAAGATGGAGAATTCAATTGATGTCATCATTGTAGACTCCACTGATATAATAGGTTTTGCAAAAAGCCTTTTCACTGTTGAATTCTTCAAATCAGTAAGAAATGCCCTTACAGAAAATGGAATGTTTGTAAGTCTATCAGAATCACTTATTTTCCATAAAGAGCTTGTATATGAAGTTCAAAATTCCATGAAACTAATCTTCCCAATAGTTGATTTATACACAGCAAACATCGCAACATATGCAGGAAACTGGTGGACATTTTCAGTTGGCTCAAAATCCCTTGACCCAAGAGAAATAAGAAAGCCGGTCAAAGTTAAAACCAAGCTTTACACTGAAGGTTTACATAAAACCTGCTTTTTACCAAGAGATATTTATGATAAGCTTTTGAAAAAAGAACTTGAATGGTAAGCTGAAATAACAAATACAGACCTAAATTTAACGATTTTTTATAGACCTCCTGTTAATACGTCATGGCAACCCTGCCATTTATTATTATCCGTCATCACGAGGCTTGTAGAGCAAGCCGAAGTGATCTCCTTTTTGCAGGGGAAAAAGGCGAGATTGCCTCGCTTCGTTCGCAATGACGATGAGTGGAAGCCCTCGTAATGAAGCTCCTTTTTGTCATCACAAGACTTGCAAAGCAAGCTGAAAGTATCTCTCTTTACAGTGTAGAGTTCTCATTTATTTTGGGAATTACTTAAAAATTTGCTAAAATATAGCATGTCTCTTAAAATAGCCTTACCCTTGTTTGAAGGACCGCTGGATTTACTTCTGCATTTAATTAAACAAAACAAAATTGATATTTACGATATCCCGATTGCTTTGATAACTAAGCAATACTTAGAGTATCTTGAACTTATGAAAGAGCTTGACATTGAAATTGCCTCTGAATTTCTTGTTATGGCTGCAACTTTGATTTACATCAAATCTAAAATGTTACTGCCAAAGGAGGAAAATGAACAGGAAGAGGAGGATCCTCGGCAGGAACTTGTTGAGCAGTTAGTTGAATACGAAAAAATTAAAAATTGCACCACTTACTTCAAGGAAAGATACAAGATATGGTCAAATGCCTTTTCAAGAAAAACTGAAAAAGAGGATGAAGAAGTTCTGCTCACTGAACTTAACATTTTTGACCTTTTAACAGCTCTCAAAAGATTGCTTGACAGACCTGAACCAAAAATCTACATTCCTCAGGACACTGTGAAAGTAGAGGACAAGATAAATTATATCCTTGATTTTTTAAACAACAAAAAATCAGCTAACTTCTACGAACTGTTTGGAGAGTATAATAAAAAAACTAAAATAGAGATTATAGTTACATTCCTTGCCTTGCTTGAACTCTTAAGGCTCAAATTAGTCAAAGCCTATCAGGAGCAAACATTTGGAGAAATTTATATAAAGCTGGAGGAAGGAAATGGTAGTGGCAATTATTTCTGATACCCATGACCACATGGATAACATAAGAAAAATTTTGAATATTTTAAGAGAAAGAAATGTTAAGGCTATAATTCATGCAGGTGACTTTGTAGCTCCATTTACTTGGAGACTTTTTAAGGATTTTGAAGGAGATTTTTACGGAGTTTTTGGAAACAATGACGGTGAGGTTCTTTTGCTTAAGAAAATGTATGGAGACAGAATTCAGAAAGGAATTAGAACTTTTGAAATAGCAGGTAAAAAGTTTGCACTTATGCATGAACCACAATTACTTGAAGAGCTTGCCCTGTCAGGAAAGTTTGATGTGATTGTTTATGGACATATGCATGAGGTTGACATTAGAAAAATTGGAAATACTTTAATCCTTAATCCTGGTGAGGCATGTGGTTGGCTTTATGGAAAAGCTACATTTATGTTACTTGATCTTGAAACAATGACTCCAGAGGTGATAGAAATTTCATAGTTCCCAGAATCTGTAATATTTTGAATAAAGAAGACAGTCAATTCTTTTTAATCCATACTTAAGTGCAATATTTATTGCATCATTGAATTCTTTGTTTGTTATTCTTCTGTTAAGCTCAGGATAATCATCTGCATGCCAGCATGGTCTGTACTGGTCCATTATGTTTATGTAAGTGTTTTTTGAGATTTCCTCAGCAATGAATTTTACAACTTCTTCAGTTCCAGCAATATTATTTGGAAGCACAAGATGCCTTATAAGTATGCCTCTAAGTGCAATTCCTTCTTCGTTTATAATAAGATCTCCTACCTGCCTTTGCATTTCTTTAATTGCCTGTTTTGCATAAAATGCATAGTTTTTCACCTTTGAGTATTTTTCAGCAAGTTTGTCATCGGCATATTTAAAATCAGGCATATAAATGTCAACTATTCCATCAAGAATCTTGAGTGTCTCCAATGCCTCATATCCACCGCAGTTGTAAACAATTGGAACTCTAAGTCCATTTTCCCTTGCAATATAAATTGCTTTAATTATTTGAGGAACCTGATGAGTTGGAGTAACTAAATTTATGTTATGGCAACCAAGATTTTGTAGATAAATCATAACTGAAGCAAGCTCATCATAAGAGATTTCCTCTCCTTCTCCAAGATGGCTTATTGTCCAATTTTGACAATAAACACAACCTAAATTGCAAAATCCAAAAAATATTGTGCCAGAGCCATATCTTCCAACAAGAGGTCTTTCTTCTCCAAAATGGGGTCCCCAACTTGAGACAAAAGGCTTATCAAGAATTTTACAAAATCCCTTTTGTCCTTTTGTTCTGTCAACATTACAATTTCTTGGACAAAGAGTGCAGTTTTTGATTATTTCAAAGGCTTTTTCAATTTTTTCCTTGAACTCTTGCTCAGAAATCTTTAAATATGCAGATTCAAAAATCATTAAAATATACTATCATAAGAGTATACAATTCCTCAAAAATCCAAAAATAGCGATAGAAATCCAATAATTGGTATAACCATTTGAAAATTAAGTATTTTTTGCTGTCATTGCGAGCATCCGAAGCATGCGAAGCAATCTCATGCCTTGTTGAAAGAGAAAAGAGAAATTGTCTCGCTTTGCTTGGAATCGCAATTATAGTGAAAAAGATTCCATTCACTATTCACCATCCACCAATCACCAGTCACTAATTAGAGACTGCTTCGCCTTATTTGGAGTCTCGCAGTGAATGTATGGGTATTTCGCTCGCAACAGACAGGCTTGCGATAACAGTGTGGGGCAAAAAGCGATAAGGAAACGAAGCCGTATTTGAAAAATCATGTATTGATAAGAAACTGAAAAGATTAATGATGGTGTGATTCCTCAACTTTGCAATATAAACTATTATTTATACAATTTACACTTTCCACTTGAATTACAATGTGTTTGATGCCAAATTCTATAAGCTCTTTTTCAATCTCTTTTCTGATTTGATCAGCCTCACTTAGAAGCTGAGCATTTACCACAACATGTGCTGAAAATGCAGGTATTCCATATCCAATTGACCAGATGTGGACATCATGGACATCCACAATGCCATTAATTTTTCTTATTTTTTCAATTATTTCAATTAAATCAAGTCCTTTTGGCACTAAATCAAGGAAAATTGAGAATGATTCCTTTACCACTCTGATTCCACCGAAGATGATAATGAACCCAACAAACCAGCTCACAAGAGGGTCAATTACAAGCCATCCTGTGTATGTAATAATAATACTTGCAATTATTACGCCCGCTGAGGACAATGTATCACCCAATACATGCAACCACGCACTTTGTATATTCAAATCCTCGTGTTTGTGTCCCAATATCAGTGCCATGACGAGATTCCCTATAAATCCAAAAACTGCTACAGGTAGCATAATCTGATAGTCAACTGAAGGAGGATTAACGAGTCTTTTGTAGCCTTCAAGGAATATCATTAATGCGATTATAATAAGACTCACTCCATTTATCAGGGCTGCGAGTATTCCGACTTTTTGATAACCATAGGTTGCTCTTTTACCAGAAGGTCTTCGCATTATCAATGAAGCAATTAGACTTAAAATAAGGGCAAAGGAATCAGTAAATACATGGGCTGCATCACTTAACAGGGCAAGACTGTTACTTAATATTCCACCAACTAATTCAGCAACAAAGATTAAAAAAGTAATAAAAAGTGTAATGCCAAGCTTTTTTGTTGATGAATGGCTCATTCCTTCCCTAATGCTTTGATTGCTTTGGAGTAAAGAGTTTCATTGCCACATACAAGAAGAGTGGTTTTTGTATCAAATTTAACAGGCAAGGTTTCAATTGGCTTCCCATCTAAATCTCTAATCAAAGCACCTGATTCCTTAGCAATCAAAATTCCAGCAGAGAAATCAAAAATTCTTGAAGGAGTGGCTGTTACAAAAATGCTTATTGCTCCTATTGAAAGATACGCAAGGTCAAGGGCTGTGCTTCCGTAACATCTAACTCTGCTTGCGATTTTAAATAAAGGCAGTATTTTTTGAATTCCCGAATAAGGGTTTGATGATTCAAAGGCAACGATTATTGATTTTTCATTTTCCTGCGGAATAATTTTTTCACCATTAAAAAAAGCTCCTTTATCCCTTTGAGCATAAAATTCATCAGCATTTGTAAGATTTATTATATATCCAAATTTGAGACTGTTCAGCTCAGTTCCGTCTGTTATTGCAATTGATGTGGAAAAAAACGGTATTCCTGAGACAGCATTTTTACTTCCATCAATAGGGTCAATAATGAGAGTGAAGTTGTTATCTTTGAGTATTTTTGTTCCTCTTTCCTCTGCAATTATATTAAAGCTAAAGCCTTCCTTTTCAAAGCTCTCAATTATCATGTCCTCTGCCAATTTATCAATCGGGAAAGTCATATCACCAGATGCGCCCCTGCCGAGTGATGTTTTGTTAAACTGAGGTTTAGAGGAAGAAATTCTCTTGTATAGCATCTCTCCGATGTTTCTAAAAAAATCAAGCTCCATAAGCTTTTATTATAATCTCAGAGCATACCAGTTGACAATATTTAAAATGGCAACTTATCATAAAAATCTATGAAAAAATTTAACATTAGAGCAATTGTTAGAGACAATGTAAAAAAACTTAAAGCCTATCAGGCAAAAGAAATTCCTTGCAGAATCAAACTTGATGCCAATGAGTCTCCATTTCCAATTAAAATAGAGCAGATTGTAAAGGAAATAAATATACCACTGAACAGGTATCCTGACCCTGAAGCTATTGAACTCAGAAAAGCCATAGGTAAAAAGTTCAAGATTTCATACAAAAACATAATGATTGGAAATGGCTCAGACGAATTGATTTATTACTTAGTTCTTACTTTTGGCGGACCAGTGCTTTATCCTGTTCCGACATTTGTAATGTATGGCATAATTTCAAAAAGTATCGGAGTTGAAACAATAGAGACAAAGCTTGATGATTCCTTTGATATAGATGAAAAAGCAATAATAGAGCAAATTAAAATAAAAAAGCCGAAATTGATTTTTCTCAGCACTCCTAATAATCCAACAGGAAACACATTCTCATCGGATAAGATTTTGAAAGTTATTGATTTTGCAAGAAAAAATTCCACCCTTGTTGTAATTGATGAAGCATATTATCCTTTCAGCAACGAGAGAGGATTTTTGCCTTTGTTGAAAGACTATGAAAATCTGATTATACTAAGAACTCTCAGCAAAATAGGATTTGCAGCATTAAGAGTCGGATACTTGATTGCCAATGAGGAAATTATTCATGAAATTAACAAAGTTAGGCTTCCATACAATGTTGATGCATTAACTCAGTATATTGCAAAAGAGGCTCTTAACAACATGTATCCTGAAATAAAGAAATTCGTGGGATTAATTATAAAAGAAAGAGAAAGGGTTTTCAAAGAATTATCAAATCTGAGCGGATTAAAAGTTTATCCCTCAGAGGCAAATTTTATATTTTTTACAGCAAAAAACTCCAAAGAGATTTACCAGAGATTGACGCAAGAAGGAATTCTTATCAGAGATATGTCCTCTGTAATTAAGAATGCTTTGAGGGTTACAATTGGCACGAAAGAAGAGAATGATGAATTTTTAAAAACCCTTAAGAAAATCTTAGAGGAATAAAAAATGAGAAAAGCCTCAGTAGAGAGAAAAACCAAAGAAACAGAGATAAAAGTAGAGCTTAACTTAGATGGCTCAGGAAAAAATAGTATTAACACTTCAGTAGGTTTTTTAGACCACATGCTTGAGCTTTTTTCATTTCACGGTAAATTTGATTTAGTTCTGAATGCAAAGGGTGACACTCATGTAGATTATCATCATCTTACAGAAGATATAGGCATAGTGCTTGGTCAAGCAATTGAAAAGGCGCTTTCAGACAGAAAGGGAATTAAAAGATATGGTTTTGCGTCAATTCCAATGGATGAAGCCTTGTGCGATGTATCAGTTGACTTAGGAGGAAGGGCTTTTCTCGTCTATAATGTCCCATTTAAGGGATTTATCAAGGATATTGATATCGGACTTTTTGAGGAATTTTTCAGAGCACTGGCAAATAACGCAAAAATTACACTCCATATCAATGTTCGCTATGGTAAAGACCTGCATCATGTAATTGAGGCTGTCTTTAAGGCATTTGCAAAGGCATTAAAGGAAGCCGTTCATATTTCTGGAGAAGATTTACCCTCAACAAAGGGCGTAATATGATAGCAACTCTAAAAGTTTCTATCCTTACGCATACACCAAATCCTGAAGAAGTAGTTGCACTGTCTGCGAGACTTTGTTACAGCCCTGTAGGAATTGATGAGTTAAAAGAAAAACTAACGATTGAGGAAAAAGAAAAACTTATAAATCTTTTAAGGGAAAGTGGGCATTTATCTCCTTTTGAACATGTGAGTTTCACATTCGCAGTTGAAGGTATATCACGTGCATGTTCCCATCAACTTGTAAGACATAGAATTGCATCATACAGCCAGCAGTCCCAAAGATATGTCAGCGAAGAAAAGGGCTTTGATTTTGTTGTCCCGCCATCAATTGCGGAAGACAAGGAGTTGGAATCTCTTTTTCTTGAGGCAATGAAGTCTGCCCATGATTACTACTGCAAGCTACTAAAAGCATTGGAAGACAAAGGGCTTAAAGGTGAGGCTGCTCGTCAGGATGCAAGATTTGTGTTGCCAAATGCAGCAGAGACAAAGATTGTAATAACCATGAATGCAAGGGAACTTCTTCATTTCTTCAGAGTTCGTTGTTGCAATCGGGCTCAATGGGAAATTAGAGAGCTTGCAACAGAAATGTTGAGGCAGGCAAAAAAGATTGCACCGTTGCTATTTAAAGATGCAGGACCGTCATGTATAACAGGCAAATGTCAAGAAGGCAAATTTTCTTGTGGCAAGATTAAAGAAGTAAGGAAAAAATTCAAAAGTCTGTGATATAATTAACAAATGAGCGTAATTGATATAATAGGAAACACACCGCTTATAAGATTTGACAGGATAAATCCGAATCCAAAAGTTGTCCTCTATGGAAAATTTGAGGGGGCAAATCCTGGAGGTTCAATCAAAGACCGCACAGCCCTTTATCTTATAAAAGACGCTGAAGAAAAGGGGCTTCTTACAAAGGATAAGATTATTCTTGAACCAACCTCTGGAAATACTGGCATAGGACTTGCCATGATAGCAGCTGCAAAGGGATATAGAATTAAGCTTGTAATGCCTAAATGTGTCAGCGTTGAGAGAAGAAGAATTCTTGAAGCCCTTAGCGCTGAACTCATTTTAACACCTGCCGAGGAGAGCACAGATGGAGCTATAAGGCTTGCACACCAGATTTATGAAGATGCTCCCGAGCTCTATTACATGCCAAATCAGTTTGACAACGAGGCTAATATAAGAGCTCATTATGAGACAACAGCTCCCGAAATAATAGAGCAAACCAAAGGTGAAATTACACACTTCGTCGCTGGAATGGGAACAACCGGAACAATAATGGGAGTTAGCAAACGCCTTAAAGAGTTTAATAGCAATATACAAATAATCGGAGTTGAACCTGTTCCGGGTCACAGAATTCAGGGTTTGAAAAATCTATCCGAAAGCATAGTGCCTAAAATATTTGACCCTTCAAAACTTGACGAGAAGATTAATGTTAATGACGAAGAAGCATTTGATACAACAAGAAAACTTGCATTACTTGAGGGCGTATTTGTTGGTATGTCCTCAGGTGCTGCTATGAACATTGCCTTAAAAAAGGCAAGTGAAATTCGCAGTGGTGTGATTGTTGTAATATTACCAGACAGAGGAGACAGATATCTTTCAACCTCTCTCTTTGCCTCCATCTGCAGTAAATGCCCACCGTAATTAACCCACAAATTTAATCCATCAGAAATGAAAAAAGTGGAAAAATTTAAAGTCAAGATGTTATTTTGTTTATAAACTTAATACAGGAGGCAAATATGAAGTCAAGGGTATTTACAGCCATTATTTATAAGGAAGACGACATTTATGTTGCTGAATGCCCAGAAGTTGGCACTGTAAGTCAGGGATATAACATAGAAGAAGCTTTAATAAATTTAAAAGAAGCAACAGAATTATATTTAGAAGAATCTCCAGCTCCAGAATCTTCAAAGCCTTTTATCACAACCTTTGAGGTTCTTGTTAATGTCTAAATTGAAAAGAATGTCTGGTGAGGAACTTATCAAAAAATTAGAAAAATTTGGATTTAAAATCGTTCGTATTAAGGGAAGTCATGCTGTTTTTAAAAAAACAAACTTCTGAACAACAAATAGTATGCGTAGTACCCCTTCATAAAGAATTAGCAATTGGGACTCTTCGGGGTATTTTACGATAGGCAAAAATCTTTGTTGAAGAATTTTTAGAAGATTAATTAAGCAGTTAAAAATATTTCTACTTTGTCCTTCCAGTAATCCTGCAACTGGGCTTTAAGTTGCGGACAATATTTAAGAGAAGGGTCTTCTTTTAAGAGATTTTCAGCCTCCTGCCTCGCAATCTCAAGCATTTCTCTGTCTCTTATAAAATCTGCGACCTTTAAATCCAGCATACCAGACTGTTTCACTCCAAACATCTCTCCCGGACCTCTTATTTTCATATCCTCTTCAGCGATATTAAAGCCATCTGAGTATTTAACCAAAGCACTTAAACGCAACTTAGCCTCTTCTGTCAGCTTGTAAGGAATCAAGATGCATTTTGACGGTCTGCTGCCTCTTCCAACTCTTCCTCTTAGCTGATGTAGCTGGGCAAGTCCAAATCTTTCAGCATGTGTAATAAT
>JBEPZQ010000019.1:0-10270 GCA_041640755.1 Thermodesulfovibrio sp.
CTATCAGATAGAAAAAGGCGAGATTGCTTCGCTTCGCTCGCAATGACTGAAAAAGGGCTCTGACGGAAAGGATAATCATTGCACATATTCTCAAAACTGTTGCAGGGCTGGCTCACGATGAAAGTTTTATAAAAACAGCTCAATTTAGACTTTCATTCTTTTGCCAACAAGATATGCCTGTCCTAATGATATACAGGCGTCATTGCAGGGAGAATTTTGGTGGATTAATGGAATGAAGCCTTCTTTTTTTAAGATTTTCGTTGTTTCTCTGAGGATATAAGTATTTTGAAAAACTCCTCCGCTTAGCCCAACCTCTTTAACTCCATACTTTTCTTGAATTGCCTTCATGGTGCAGAAAATAATTTTCACTATTGAATTGTGAAACTTCCACGCAATTTCAGATATACTCTTTTCTGATAGATAATCTTCAACAATTTCTCGTACAAGCGGTCTGTAATCAATTAGTAATTCATTATCATCCTGTTTGATAACCATGTTATAGCTGTTTTTACTTGAAAATTCAGCATTTGAAGGAATCAGGTTTTCCAGTGCTATTGCTGCCTCAGCTTCAAAGGTGTTGAAATGGCAAACTCCTATGATTGAGGATATCCCATCAAAAAGTCTTCCTATTCCGCAGGATAACGGGCTGAATTGGTTTATTTTTTTGATTTTTAAAATCTGTTTGATTTTATTTTCATCAACCATTTCAGCAAAATGTAGTTTTCTAATTAATTCATATTCTTCACCAAATGTCTCATCAAATAGTGAAAGGGCTATTCTCCAAATTTCTTTTATTGCACCCTCTCCGCCCGGCAGAGGAATGTAATCCATGTGGGCAAGTCTTTTGAAGTTTTCAATGTTGCAGTGTAAAAATTCACTTCCCCAAATTTTTCCATCAATTCCATATCCTGTTCCATCAAAGGCAACTCCAAAAAGTTCCTCCAATCCGTGTTCAGCCATTACTGAGGCAATGTGACTGTAGTGATGCTGAATTGGAAAACGTGGGAGATTGTATTTTTCTGCATAGTTTAGAGCTAAATTTGTTGAATAGTATCCAGGATGAAGGTCATGTCCGATGGCAATTGGTTTAACCCTGTATACGGATTTAAGATTTTGTAGTACTTCTTCAAAAAAGTTTAATGTTTCAAGATTTTCCATATCTCCTATGTGCTGACTCGTTATTGCATAGTTTGACTTTGTCAGCGTAAATGTATTCTTAAGGTCAGCTCCAAATCCAATAACCTCTGGAAGCTCCTCTTTGAGCGGAATTGCTTTGGGAACAAAGCCCCTTGCCCTTCGGATAAAATAAATATTCCCTTCAAATTCCTTTACTACAGAATCATCTACTCTCATGAAAATCTCTCTGTTGTGGACAAGAAAAGCATCTGCAACATTTTTAAGTTTTTCAAACGTCTCCTCATTTTTGGTTATTATAGGCTCTTCAGAAATGTTTCCACTTGTCATGACAAGGGCTTCAAAATGGGAGGTTAATCTTTTGGATTGGTAATTTTCTGTTTTGTAATCTGTAGGATAATAGAAAAGAAGATAATGAAGTGGAGTATAGGGAAGCATAAATCCGATATAAGGATTTTTAGGAGATACTGCTTCAGGAAGTTCACAATCGGGCTTTTTTCTTAAGAGTAAAATTGGACGCTCTTTTGATTGAATTATTTCCTTTTCAGCTTCAGAGACAAAGCAAAATTTCTCTATTTCCTTCAATGATGGAGACATAAGTGCAAAGGGTTTGTTGCTTCTTCTTTTTCTTTTTCTTAATTCATTTAAAGCCTTTTCATTTTTTGCATCACAGCAGAGATGAAATCCACCAAGCCCTCTTATTGCCAATATTTTTCCCTGTTTTATCATTTCTATTGCTTGAGGAATAGGATTTTGAATTTCAACAAGGCTGTCGCCTTCTTTTATAAAAAGCTTTACCTGAGGACCACATACAGGACAAGCATTTGGCTGGGCATGAAATCTTCTGTTTGATGGATCTTGGTATTCTTTCAGACATTCTGGGCACATCTGAAAAACTGACATTGTAGTGTTTGGTCTGTCATAGGGAATTTTGTAAGTGATTGTGTATCTTGGACCACAGTTTGTGCAGTTTATGAAAGGATAAAGGTATCTTCTATCATTGGGAGTAAAAAGTTCTCTTAAACAATCATCACAAATTGATACATCCTCTGAGATATGAGTGAATCCTGCCTCATCAATGCTTTCTATGATTTGAAAGTCCTTATCTCCATTTAAGGGAATTTCAATTTTTTCAATAGAATAAATTTTTGCAAGAGGAGGATGTTCGTTTTTAAGGCTGTTAAAAAAATCATCTGTCCTTTGACCTTCTACCTCAATAGTGACACCTTTTGCAGTATTAGTAACGAATCCAGTTAAATGAAGATTTTTGGCAAGATTATATACAAATGGGCGGAATCCAACGCCTTGAACAACTCCTTTTACTTCAATGCGAATTCGTTTCATTAATTTAGAATAACATTAATTCTCTTACTGGTGAAAAACTCTTTCTGTGGATTTCGCAGGGACCGTATTTTTGTAATGCATCTATGTGTTGTTGTGTTGCGTATCCCTTGTGTTTGTCAAATCCATAATTGGGATATATTTTATGATATTGTTTCATTATCCTGTCTCGTGTGACTTTTGCGATGATGCTTGCAGCAGCAATGGAAGCACTCTTTTGGTCACCTTTAATTATAGATTTTTGATTGACTTTCAAATCAGGCAAGTATAGGGCATCCAAAAGAAGCAGTTCCACATCTTTTTTAAGGCTATTCAATAAATCATTGAAAGCTTCTTTCATTGCGAGGCGAGTTGCTTCAAGAATATTGAATTTTTCAATTAAATCAACATCAATTATGCCAATTCCAACAAAGGAATGCTCAAGTATTTTTTCAAAAAATTTTTCCCTTTGCTCTGCAGTGAGCTGTTTTGAGTCATTTATGCCTTCAATAAAAACATTATCTTTAAAGCATACACATGCTGCAACAACAGGTCCAGCAATACAGCCTCTTCCTGCTTCGTCTGCTCCAGCAATTATATTAAAACCTTGAGCCCGAAAAGATTCATCAAAGGCAAAAAGGCTCATGCCTTGTTATATTCAGTTTTTTCTTTAACCTTTGCCTCTTTACCTTTCTTTGTTCTGAGATAGTAAAGTTTTGCTCTTCTTACATCTCCTCTTCTTACTACCTCAATTTTGTCAATGATTGGACTGTGAAGAGGAAATACTCTTTCTACGCCAACGCCGAAGGAGATTTTTCTTACTGTGAAGGTCTCCCTTAAACCACCTCCTCTGCGAGCAATAACAACACCCTCAAATATCTGAATTCTTTCCTTGTCTCCTTCTTTTACTTTTACATGAACTTTTACAGTGTCTCCAGGATTAAAATTAGGAATATCTGCCTTTTTATATCTCTCTTCTATTGACCTAATGATTAACTGATTCATCTGTACCCTCCAAAAGTTTAGTATTTATTTCCGAGCAAAGCTCTTTTAAAATTTCTAAATCCTCAGGCGATAAATTTTTCAATAAATCAGGTCTTTTCTGTAATGTGTTTTTTAATGCTTCTTTTTTTCTCCAGTAAGCAATTTTTTTATGATTTCCTTTTATAAGAACTTCTGGAACTTTCATTCCTTCAAAATTCTCTGGCCTTGTATAGTGAGGATAATCTAATATCCCAGCCATAAAAGAATCTTCCACAGCTGACAACTCATCTCCCAAAGCTCCCGGAATCAATCTCACAATAGTATCTATTATAACCAAAGAAGCCAATTCTCCACCACTTAAAACATAATCGCCAACTGAGATTTCTTCATCAATAAAAGCCTTAATTCTGTTATCAATGCCTTCGTATCGTCCACAAATTAAGACCATAGGAGTTTTAGCATTAACAAATTCACGGGCAACATTTTGTGTAAATCTTCTTCCCTGTGGTGAGAGCAAAATAATTTTTTTTGATATGCCATCTTGCCTGATATGTTTGATTGCATTGTAAAACGGTTCTATTTGCATAACCATTCCTACTCCACCACCATAGGGATAATCATCAACTTTCTTATGCTTATCATTTGAAAAATCTCTCAAATTGTAAATTTTAACCTCAGCAAGTTTTCTTTTAATAGCTCTTCCCACAATTCCATACTTTACATAACATTCAATTACTTCTGGGAATATGGTTAAAACTTCAAATTTCATAAAAAGAAAAGGGCGTGACTCTCACGCCCTTTATTTAACTAATTTTTGGCTGGACTATTCTAAAATTTCAAGGACACATCTTTTGCCAACTTTTGTTCCAGCAGCACCCAAGATTGTCCTCATAGCCCTTGCTGTCTTACCTTGTTTTCCAATAACCTTACCAAGATCGCTTGGAGCAACTCTGAGTTCATATACAGTGGTTTTTTCGCCCTCAATTTCAGTTACTCTGACATCCTCTGGTTTGTCAACCAGTGCTTTCGCCATGGTCTCAATGAGTGTCTTCATGCTCATGTTCTAACCTCCGTGCAAAAAGAGTAGTAAATACCCCTCTGGGTATATTAAGCAGAAACCCGTTCAATTAATTTTCTTACGGTATCTGTAGGTTGTGCTCCATTTTGGAGCCAGTATTTAACCCTATCAATATCCAGCGTTATCTCTGGAGGCTCTGTTTTTGGGTTGTATGTTCCTACAATTTCAATATAAGGTCCATTTCTTCTTGCCTTTGCATCAGCAATAACTACTCTGTAAAAGGGCTTTTTCTTTGCTCCCAGCCTCATCAATCTTATTTTAACCAATTTTACCCTCCAATGATGTAGTAATCCTATAATTTTTAAATATATTATATTCACTCCAATAAATGCAACTGTTTCGTTTGAAATTATCAAATAATAGGCATTTTTGCTATGGTATAAAAAATTTTTTCCGCTATGCTCTTAAAATTGTAATCTCCCGTTATATCAAACCATAATATATCCTTTTCTTTCTTAAACCATGTAAACTGCCTTTTTGCATACATTTTTGTTCTCTTTTTTATTAATCTAACTGCCTCCTCAAGAAGATAACAATCTGCAAGATAACCGGCGATTTCTTTATATCCTATTGCCTGCAATGCGGGAAGAGGAAAATGAGTATTAGCATGTTTCTTTATCAACGTCAAAACAAATCTTACCTCTTCAATCAAGCCAGCATGAATCATTTTTTCTACTCTTTCTTCTATAAGGCGATATAACTCTTTTCTGTCCCTTTTCAGCCCAATTTTTATGAAATCATATGGAAGAGGAGCTGTTAATTTTTTTTGTATCTCACTGATTCTCATTTTACCCTTAAAAAAGACCTCCAACGCTCTTATAATTCTGCGGAGATCAGTTGAGTAAAGTTTGTTTGCAGTCTCAGGGTCAATATCTTTTAAAATTTTATAAAGGGAGCCAGGATTTTTTTTCTCCTCTTCTATTAATTTTTTTCTTAACTCCCAATCTGCCTCAGGTCCTTCAAAAATTCCCTCTGTTATTGCTCTTAAATAAAGTCCAGTTCCACCCACAACGAGAGAAGTTTTACCTTTTTGGAACAATTCTTCAATAATTTTTTTAACCTTTTCTATATAACTACCTGTGCTGAAGTATTCCCACGGATTAATAATGTCTATCATATGATGGGGAACTTCTTGCCTTTCTTTTAATGAAGGCTTTGCTGTGCCAATGTCCATATATTTATATATTTGCATTGAATCTGAGCTTATTATCTCCGCATTGAGCAATTTAGCCAGATGAATTGAAATATCCGTTTTTCCTACTCCTGTAGGACCAAGTAGGATGATAATTTTTTTCTGCATCACATTTTATTATAATCCATATAAACTTATTGATAATTACATTCGATAAATTTATAATATAGAAAAATGGATTTCATTGCCCTAATAGGACTAATTATAGTCATTGGAGCAGTCATAGCAGGAAACATAGTAGAAGGAGGCACATCTGCCCATCTTGTTCAAGCAGCTGCAGCCATTATTGTATTTGGGGGCACTCTTGGTGCGGTAGTTTTCAGTTTTCCCTTGAAAGATTTAATAAATGCCTTGCAAAGCTTAAAATTTATCTTTATCAACAGAAAGATAAACTATGATGAAACCGTTGAGACCATTTTAGAGCTCCTTGTTATTGCCCGAAGAAAAGGGCTTTTAGCTCTTCAAGAGGAAATAGAAAAATTATCTGATCCTTTTTTAAAACGAGGATTAATGTATGTAATAGACGGAGTTTCTCCAGCTATTATCAAAGACTCGTTATATCAGGAGATTTATTCTTTTGAGGAAATTATAAGGCGGGCATCAAAGGTTTATGATGCAGCAGGTGGTTATGCGCCAACAATTGGCATCATCGGAGCTATTCTTGGACTTATTCAGGTTCTTAAGAATGTTACAGAACCTTCAATCATAGCTAAAGGCATAGCTACAGCATTTGTCGCAACGATTTACGGAGTTGGTTCTGCTAATCTTATATTTATACCAATGGCAAAAAGGATAATTAATAAACTTGAGGATGAGGTTCTTTTAATGGAGTTGATGGTTGAGGGAATTTTGGGTATTGAATCAGGAATGAATCCTTACTTTTTGAGAGCAAAACTTGAAGCCTTTATACGAGAAAGACAGAAAGAACGGATATGAGAAAAAGGAAAAAAAATGATAAAGAAGAAGAAGAAAATATTCATCGCTGGCTTATATCATATTCTGATTTTCTAACCCTTCTTTTTACTTTTTTTGTTGCCCTTTATGCCTTATCTGCTGTGGATATTTTAAAAGCAGAAAGATTTACTGTTTCCTTAAGAAAAGTTTTTAAGGTTATGGATAAACCTATTCAACTTGAGGAGGACAGAAGAAATTCAATTGTTGAAGACCTAAAAAAGCTTTTAAAAGACTCTCCTGAAGTCAATATAACAGCTTCTTCCAGAGGCGTTGTAATTACTTTGCCAAATTCTCTTTTGTTTGACTCTGGTTCAGCCAGACTAAAGCCAGAGAGTGAGGAAGTTCTTACAAAAATTGCTGAAAAATTAAAGGAAATACCTGCAAAAATATTAATAGAGGGTCATACTGATAATGTTCCTATTGTTTCTTCTTCTATATACAAATCAAATTGGGAGCTTTCTGCTGCAAGGGCTGCTTCAGTTCTTCATTTTATGCTGGAAAAAGGACTTTCTCCAGACAGATTCACCATTGCTGGATATGGCGAATACAGGCCTGTAGAGTCTAACGAAACGCCTGAAGGAAGAGCAAAAAATAGAAGAGTTGAAATTGTTATAGTAAGATAAGTATAATTTATAAGTTAAAACTTGATAGGTATAAAAAATGAGAGAATACTCCCGAGTAGATGCTTCTATTCCATTGGGAATTAGATTAATTCCGGAAGAGGAAAAGCATAAAATAAAATCAAGAGTTTCCGGAGATATAAGTTTTTTACACATTCCCCATGAAGAACCAACAGATAAAGTACTTGCTGAGTGGTTAAAAATCATAAATGCTAAACTTGACCACATTATTAATTCCTTAAATTTACATCAGGAAGGGTTTTCCTCTCTGCCCATCTATGATGTAAACATAAGCGGAGGAGGCATTAGTTTTACCTCTGAGGTTTCCTATAATGTTGGAGATATCGTTGAGATTAAAACAGTTCTTGAAACTCCTGCTACAATTGCATTATATCTTTATGGCGAAGTAGTTAAAAGTGAAAAAACAGATAATCATTGGAAAATTAGTGTAAAATTTATTAATATATCTGAAGAAGTAAGAGATTTTATCATTAAATTTGTTTTTCACAGAGAAAGACAAATTTTGAGGGAAAAAAGGGAAATTTAAATGACAGCAATAATCGGCATGGGAGTTGTATTAGGAGCAGTTATTGGTGGTTATTTAATGGAGCATGGTAATCTTTCTGTTCTTTTTCAGCCTGCCGAAGTTGTTATTATCTTTGGTGCAGCCTTAGGAGCATTAATAATTGCGGCTCCCCCAAGTGTTTTTATTGGAGTTATAAAAGGCGCTATCGCTACAATAACAGGTGGCAAGAGTTACTCCAAAAAAGATTATCTTGATGCCCTTCTTCTTCTCACAGAACTATTTACAAAAATCAGGAAAGAAGGTCTTATCTCAATTGAGCAGGATGTAGAGGACCCTGAAAACAGCGCAATTTTTTCAAAATATCCACAATTTCTTAAAAATCATCACGCTCTTCATCTTCTTACTGACACTTTAAGAACAGTTATGACAACAACCATATCGCCCTATGAGCTTGAAAGCATGCTTGACAATGAACTTGAAACACTTCATGAAGAAGAATCTGCACCTGTGAAAAATCTTACAAACATAGCTGATTCACTTCCCGGACTTGGTATAGTTGCGGCGGTTTTAGGAGTTGTTTTAACAATGGGTAAAATGAAAGAACCACCAGAAGTCTTAGGTCACAGCATAGGCGCCGCATTGGTTGGTACATTTATGGGAGTTTTAATGTGCTACGGCTTCGTAGGACCGCTTGCAAGAAGAATGGAAGCATCAGTTCATGCTGAGAAGGAGTATCTGCTTGTTTTGAAATCAGCTCTTATATCATTTGTAGGAGGCGCAGCGCCTCAGATTGCTGTTGAATTTGCTCGTCGAAGCATTCCACCAAATGTGAGACCCTCTTTCCATGAGCTTGAAGAAGAAATAAGGGCTTTAAAGAGTGGCAGATAAGTCAAAAACAACTATAATAGTTAAAAAGGTCAAGAAAGGTCATGGCGACCATCATGGCGGAAGCTGGAAAGTTGCTTATGCAGACTTTGTCACCGCTATGATGGCTTTTTTCTTGCTTCTTTGGCTAATAACAATGGTAGAACCTGAAAAAAGAGCTGCTGTTGCTGACTATTTCAGAAATTTTAATTTATTTCAGCAGTCAGGTAGATCCTTTATGGAACAGTCCTCTTCAATTCATAAGGAAGTAAAAACTACTGTTGAACCTGTTACTGGAGAAAACATTGCTGAAAGATTTAAAGAACAGATGAAAAAAGCCATTGAAGAAAAACTTAAAGATCTTCAAAAACACATAATTGTTGAATCTATAGAGGGTGGGGTAAGAATTGAGCTTGTAGACCTTGAAGGTGACCCTCTTTTCCCAAGCGGTTCCGCAGAGCTTTCGCCAAAAGCTAAAGAAATTCTAAAAGTTGTTGCTGAAAACATTAAAGATGAAAATGCTATGATAGCGGTGGAAGGTCATACTGATGCAGTTCCATTCAGAGGAGGCAGTATATCTAACTGGGAACTTTCAAGTTATAGAGCCTCATCAGCAAGAATAGAGCTTGAAAAAAACGGTGTTGATCCATCAAAAATATCAAGGGTTGTAGGTTTTGCAGACACCATGCCTCTTATTAAGGAAAATCCTAAGGACCCAAGAAACAGAAGAATTAGCATTGTTTTACAGTTTGAAAAAGGGCAAAAGCCTAAGGATCTTGATATTTTAAAGGAAAAACAAGGTTAAGAGCATTTTTAACAATCTTGATCTCAACCGGAGTTTTACCAAAATAGTCACCATCTATTTGAACATGTGCATCTCCTCGGATTTTCAGATGGTTTGAATGAAAATAATCTGTCCCTTTCATTTTTAAATGCCTCTTAAAAACAACGCCAATGATCTGCAATGCGAGTTCTAAGCGAGAGCTTGTTTTAGATAAAAACACACCAAAATAAGGCTCTCTTAAATCAATGTCAGGTGCTATCTTGAAGTTTCCTCCATAACATGAAGCCTTAGCGATTACAACAGAGTAGGCAGATTTTTTCTGTCCATTTGTTATTTCTAATTTTTCAGGCTTTTCTCTTAAAAGGGTTTTAATTCCAGCCATAATATAAGCAATTTTCTTTAAAAAAATTTTCCTTTCTGGTCTAACTCTATGAACTGCATAGCCGTCAAATCCTATTCCAGCCATAAGAATAAAAAGTCTTTGTTTTTCTTTGCTTTTAATTTTTCCAAGATGAACCTTTTCTGCCTTCCCATTGATTGCAAATTCAACGGCTTTAGGCAGATTTTTTGGAATATTTAACTCCTTTGCAAGAACCGATGTTGTGCCCATTGGCAGTATTGC
Organism: Thermodesulfovibrio sp.; assembly: GCA_041640755.1. Lineage (GTDB taxonomy): Bacteria > Nitrospirota > Thermodesulfovibrionia > Thermodesulfovibrionales > Thermodesulfovibrionaceae > Thermodesulfovibrio. The sequence goes on from JBEPZQ010000019.1 coordinate 10,079, forward strand.
CAATGCAACATCTGAAAATGCCAGTCCGGTGACTATTTCATTGTATGTTCCATCACCTCCAGCGCCTATTACAAGTATGCGTTTACCTTTATACTTTTCAGCCACTTTTTCTACCACTGGTGCCAACATCCGACATGGTCCACACCAAGGTGCCCAAAAATCAACAAGAACAGGTAAATCACTGGAGCTGAT
>JBEPZQ010000019.1:10280-15797 GCA_041640755.1 Thermodesulfovibrio sp.
TATGTTTTTAGAGAATTGCTCCGCATCTCCTCTTTTTTTTGTAAGAAGGGTATTGAAAAGTATGTTTTTGGTTTTGAGTATCTCTTCAACTTTTTGAATTCTTTTTAAAGAACCACCACCGGCAATTGGATTTGCAATTAGGAAGATTTTTTCATATTTCATAAGACAATCACCGGAGTTTTTTCCAAAAAATATATTAAATCCGCAATGTTACAAGGCATTTTTATGAAAAATGCCCTTCCTCCGTATTCATCTCCCCTGTTTTTTATATTTGTAATTCTCAAATATCCCAAATCCCGAGATGCTAAATATCCTGTTGTGTAATCTGGATTATCTGATATGCAAAGTTCAGCAACTATATCATTACGAGAAGATACTTTAGAGGCGATGGTTAGAGCCTCAACAACTCTCTGTGGCTGAGGAGTTAGTTTTTTTATTTGTCTTAATACTATTAGTCTCTTATTTTTATCCATGTGAATTCTGGATACTCTTACTCCCCTTTTTATGTCAGGTTCAAGCCTTTTACCTGTGAGTGAATCTATCATTGTTGCTCCACGCATTTCTTGATTTTTAATAACTTCAAAGGCTAAATCTATTGCATTTTCCGATACTCCGAGTTCCTTTAATTTTAATCTCACAAACTCCATAGCTTCGTCTTTTGTATTGCAAAAAATAGTCTTTATCGGAAGTGCTGGAATTTTCTTAACCGGTTGTTCAATTTTTTCCACAGTAAGGACAATTTTATCTGGTTGTCCCCTTGAATGCTCAAAGGCTCTTTTTAAATATTGATTTATTGCTTTATTAAGCTCTGAAAAATCATATATTCCCTCAGCTCCGGAGATGTGTTTTTCTTTTTCATGTTCATTTTTTGAAGCTCTCATTCTAACTGACCACATCATCAACCTCAAGTTCGTGTTCTTTAATGAATTTTAAGTCATCTTTGTAATGTCTTCCTGTTGTTGTAAGATAATTTCCTGTCATCAAAGCATTTGCACCAGCAAGAAAAATCCATGAGGCAAAATCCCCAAGCAATGGTCTTCCGCCACATACTCTTATGTCTTTTTCAGGAAGCATAAGTCTAAAGAAAGCTATAATTTTCAATGCTTCTGTAGGGCTTAGTGGATGTTTATTCTCAAGTGGTGTTCCTGCGATGGGAGTTAGAAAATTTATTGGAACTGATTCAACTTCCAAATTCTTCAACACCTTTGCCATTTCTTCCCTGTCAATCCATTCCTCACCCATTCCAAAAACTCCTCCAGAGCAAATTGAAAGCCCAGCTTTTTTAGCTAACTCTAAGGTTTTTAATTTATCTGAAAAATTGTGGGTTGTGCAAATTTTTGTAAAAAATCTTTCAGAAGTCTCCAAATTGCAATGAAGTCTTTCAAGCCCCTTATCTTTTAAATAGCAAATTTCATCATAGTTTAAAAATCCCAAAGAGCCACATGTATTAATTCCCGCTTTTTTTATCTCCTCAATTGAATCTGCGATACTAATAAGTTCATTCTTTGTTGGTTTTCTTCCGCTGATAACTATTGAGAATCTTTTTACCCTGTGTTTTTTTGCCTCTAAAGCCCTTTCCAATATATCTCTCTTGCCAAGTAAAGGATAAACAGGAGCATTTGTCTTATATCTTGATGACTGGGCACAAAATGCGCAGTCTTCAGAGCAGACTCCGCTTTTTGCATTTACAATTGCGCAGAGTTCTATTTTATTGCCCTTAAATTTTATTCTTAATTCGTTTGCTTCAAAAAGCAAAGAATAAAAATCTGAATTGACTATTTTCTCTATCATCCCTTAATTTTCCTGAGATATCTGATGTCTCTTAAAATAATTTGTCTGCTTTTGATTGCAGTGTATGAAAGAAATCCTAATACAAAAATTATAAAGACCCTTGCGAAAATTTTGCTTAAATCTGAAGTTATTAAGACCTCAGAAAAGTTTTTTACAACCCAAAAATACAAAATAAAGGCTAAAAATAAAGGAGATATGAAAGCTGTAATGTAAACAAATGTCTTAGGTATCTTTAAAGAAGTATGGCTTATCATTTCCTTGTAAAAATTTTCTATGCCAAATACCCAGACAAATATAATAATCTCAACCAATCCAAAGAAAATTAACATCATAGCTCCTGCCCAAAAGTCAAGCTCATCAATGAAGTTTGGAACAAAGGCAGAAAAATGAGCACCAATAATAATTAGAAACATCGCTACATTGACTGCCTTAGCATGACTCCACTTCATCTCATCTTCAAACAAAGCGATAAGCGGCTGTATGAGTGCAAGGGATGAAGTAAGGGCTGCTAAGAAAAGCAAAAGAAACCAAACAAAGGAAATTAAATTCCCCAACGGCAAATTCATAAGAACAGCTGGCATAGTCATAAATCCAAGCCTCATGGTTCCTTCTTTTGCAAGCTCAGGAATAGCAGCTGCGGAAAACATGGCAAATGCTGCGGGTATGGCAATTGAGGCACCTATTAGTAATTCAACGAATTCATTTATGCCAGCAGTTGCCAACCCTGCTTTAATGATGTCGTCCTTTTCTTTGACATAGCTTGCATAAACAGCAATTGCTCCCATACCTAATGACAGAGTAAAAAATATTTGTCCAGCAGCTTCTACCCAGACTGTAGGATTGGTTATTCCAGAAAAATTGAGGTTGTAAATAAACCTTAAACCATCAATTCCAGCCCAATCCTTTGCAGAAAGAGAAATTATTCCAAGCAGAATGCCAAACAAAATTATGGAAGGCATAGCTATTTTAGCTGTCAGTTCAATTCCCTTAACTACGCCTCTTTGAAGTATAATCCAGTTCAAGACAAGAGTTATTAATAGAAAAATATAGGCTATTTTAGAGGGAGTTGTATACTGTTTGAAAAAATCAACATAAGGTTTGGCTACTTCTATAGGAACAGAGCTATCAATAGGTTTAGGAAGTTGATTTAATAAAGATAAAATTGAGTAACCTAAAGTCCAAGATTCAATGTATATGTAATACATTGCTATTAATACGGGAATAGCTACTCCAAAGGAACCTAAAACCCTTGCCCAGCTTTTGTGCTTGAAAAACAAACCTAAAATACCAGTCATTGAACCATGTCCATACTTGCCAGCGAATCTGCCAATAACCCATTCAATAATCATTAAGGGTAAGCCCATAAAAATAAATGCAATAAAATATGGAACCATAAAGGCTCCGCCACCATAAAGAGCAGCCTTTGATGGAAATCTCAAAACATTTCCTAATCCAACTGCATTACCTGCGGTGGCAAGAATTAACCCTATTTTTGACTTCCATTTCTCCCTTTCTTGCATTTTTTACTCCTAAAGCTATGTTAAATTATATGTTTAAGTTGAGCGATTTTTTATACACCCCTGTTAATCTGTTGTTGCAAGCCTCACCTTTTTTGTTTTTTTTGTCATCGCGTCTTACCAAAGGTGAGGACTGGTAATCTACTTCTTCGTCATTCCGAGGCATCCGATAGGATGCCGAAGCAATCTCATAAAAGACGAGATTGCCTCTCTTCGCTCGCAATGACATCCGATAATCTCTCAACTCAGGTTATAAGTATAATTATATAATTATACACTATGGCATCAAAACAATTTTCTCTCTCCCAAAAATAGCGATAGAAATCCAATAATTGGTATAAACATTTGAAAATTAAGTATTTTTTGCTGTCATTGCGAGCATCCGAAGGATGCGAAGCAATCTCTTTGAAGGGGAAAAGGCAAGATTGCTTCCTCCTCGCTTCGCTCGGAGTCGCAATGACGGGGAGGAGAGAGATTGCTTCGCCCCAGGTTGCCACGCTATCGCTCGCAACAGGGGGGCTCGCAGTGACGAGTGTCTATCTCTATTTTTCGGTTATATTTTTCGGTTATATCTTATTTCTGGATTTTTGACCTAATTTTTCTTTATCATAAATGTTGTATGCTTTTGTTTACATAGACAAAAGCTATGACTACCACAAAATCCGCCTGCTGGGGTGTGGTAGTTAAAGGGCGGAGAAAAAATACCCCAGTCTAAATTGTGCATTTTGCACAGTTTAGTGGAAAGGGATTTACCTATGAAAGCAGGATACTTTATCACAGGAACTGATACAGGAGTAGGTAAAACAATAGTAACTGCTGCTATTTTAAGATGCTTTATAAAAAGAGGGCATAAAGTTGGCGCTATGAAACCCATAGAAACTGGTTGTATAAATAAAGACGGCATTCTTCTGCCAAATGATGGCATGTTTTTGCGTGATATGGCTGAGATGAATGATTCTGTGGATTTAATCACACCTGTAAAATTTGAAACACCCTTAAGCCCTCTTATGGCATCAAGAATTGAAAATCTGGAGGTTGAAACAGACAGAATTTTTAAAGCTTTTGAGAATTTGAAGAAAAAATATGACTATCTTATCGTTGAAGGAGTTGGTGGCTTAATGGTTCCTATTATAAAATTAGAAAGGAAGAAAGCATCTTACTATTTTGTAAGGGATTTGATAAAAGATATGGAATTATCAGCAATTGTCGTAACAAGGCCAACTCTTGGGACATTGAATCACACAATTCTTACAATTGAGGCTTTAAGGAATAAAAAAATTCCTATAAAAGGCTTTATTATTAACTTTAATGAACCTCCCAAGAATGACATTGCAGAGAAAACAAATCCTGAAATATTAAGAGAAATTCTGGATATTCCGTGTTTAGGCATAATGCCTTATTTGAATGACTATAGTAAAGACACCATAGGAGAAACAGGGCTAAAGCATATTGATATTGAGGCGATTTTATAGAAAACCCTGTTAGCCTTTCATTTTAAATATCTGAAGTGCGATGTTGTAAAAGTTGAGATTGCTTCGTCGCTGAAGCTCCTCGCAATGACGAAGGAAGGGGTCATTGCGAGCCTGCGGACAGGCAGGCGTGGCAATCTCATAAAAAGAAAGTATAGCCTCAGAAATAAAATCTCTCGCAATGTCCATATATCTAACACACGATGACTAAAAGATGAGAGACTATTGCGTGCTGAAGGCGTGGTAATCTCACAATGACACTTTTTTAGTCATCACGAGGCTTGCGGAGCAAGCCGAAGTGATCTCTATTTTAGGGGAGTGGAAAAAGGAGATTACTTTGGTTGCTCAATCACCTTAGCAATGTCCATATCTCTAACATACAATGACGAGGAGAGAATACATCGCAATGACAGAAAAGGTGCTCATTGCGAGGCATCCGCAGTATGCCTAAGTAATCCGTCTTTTCCTTTTAACTTTTCAGTTCTTGCGCCTTACGAATTTTTATAGACTGCATCGCCTTCTTCGGAGGCTCGCAGTGACGATATGTTTGATTTCTATGCTTATCATTTGCAAAATATTGACTTACAATGCTGACTTTTTTATTTCTCCTATTTTTTTAAGCTTTCTTCAATACCTAAAAATATAGATAGACACTCGTCACTACGAGCCCCCCTGTTGCAAGCGATAGCGTGGCAATCTGGGGCGAAGCAATCTCTCTCTCCTCCCCGTCATTGCGACTC
>JBEPZQ010000020.1:0-15551 GCA_041640755.1 Thermodesulfovibrio sp.
TGAGACCTTCTAAAATAAAATCTTTAGGTAAAGTTGATTTTACAAATTCAATGTATCTTCCCTGCGCATCATCAATTCTGTATGCCTTTCCTAATTGATGTGCCTTTGGTCTAGTTTCTGGAAAATTTGGTTTATTTAAAAGTTCTTCAATTTCTTTTTCAAGTTCTTCAGAAAGTTTATAACCATTGTTTGAAAAAATTTTTATTCCATTGTCATCGTATGGATTGTGGGATGCAGAAATTACAATTCCTGCATCCATTCTCATGCTTTTTGTCAAATATGCCACAGCTGGAGTAGGGATTGGTCCGACAAGATAAACATCTCCTCCCATTGAAGTAATTCCAGATGTAAGTGCTGATTCAATCACATAACCAGAAATTCTTGTGTCCTTTCCAATTAAAATTTTTGGTTTATGTGGAAGTTTTTCTTTTAAAATATGGCATAAAGCCATTCCTACTTTAAGACAAATTTCAGGTATCATTGGAAAGTTGTTAATTTTTCCTCTTATTCCATCTGTTCCAAAAAGACCCATCTATTTCCTCCTCAGCTTGACTGTTACATAAATAGTGTCTTTCTCAGACCTGAAAATCCTTCCGTCAGGATTTATTTTTACCTGCGTTGTTAAATTTTCATTTATTCCTTCAATATCAACAGGCTCTGTTTTTAATACTCTGATTCTGTCAAGTTCGCTTTTAGCTCCCTCAATTGTTATACTTGAAGGATTAACTTCAACAGAACTTAATATAAAGCCTTGTGCAGGATTGCCTGTAACAACTGCTCTGACAGGCACTGTTTTTCTTTCTTTTTTATCCATGAATACTTTTACAACAGAGGGTTCAATTCTTAAAATCTCAATCCCACGAGGAAGTTTTATGGATGATCTGGTAATGGGAATGGAGTTTTCTCCATATTTTACATTTGAAAGGTCAACAATAACCCTGATTTCAGCCCTTGATATCTCTCTAAAAATTCTTTCCCTTGCCGAGATTGAGACAGTTATCTTCTTTACGCTTTGCTTCAAAATCTCCATTTCAGAAGGAGTATTCTTAAATTCCAAAGGAATCTCAAGAGAGGTCTCTGTCTGTCCTTTGAAAGTTACAAAAAACCATAAGAAAACCGCAAGGGCAACAGAGATAATTTTGATTGTTATATTTTCCGTGAGTATTTTTCTTAAAGTGTTGTTCATTTTCTCTCTCTTTCAGTGGTAAACAAACTTGTAAGTCTTTCCCTTAACTTTGCCATATCAAGGTTAGTCTCAAGAGTTCCAGCAACAGCAAGGGAAATACTTCCTGTTTCCTCTGACACAATTACAGCTATTGCATCTGTCTCTTCAGTGATGCCCAATGCAGCCCTGTGTCTTGTTCCATAGGTTTTGCTGATGTCCGCACCTAATTTTATTGGAAGAAAGCAACCTGCTGCCACAATTCTGTTGCCTTTTATAATTACTGCTCCATCATGTATTGGACTTGTAGGATGAAATATGCTCATAAGAAGCTCCTTTGTCACTTTAGCGTCAAGGGGAACTCCAATTTCAATATACTCCTGCAGACTTACATCCCTCTCAAAAACTATCAATGCACCTATTTTTTTAGTAGCCAGTGATTGAGATGCTTTAACGATTTCCTCAATGGCTTTCATCTCTCCCGCTGAACTAAATTTATAAAAAATAGGAGTCTCTCCCATCTGGGCAAGGGCTTTTCTTATTTCAGGCTGAAAAAGAATGATTAATACGATAACGATTTGTGTCCAGAAGCTCTGTATGAGCCAGTCAAGGGTGTAAAGTTCAAGAAATCTTGAAAAAAGAGAAAGAGCAAGCAAAACTCCAACTCCAACGAGCATCCTCGCAGCACGAGTCCCCTTTACAAGCAAAAAAACCTTGTATATGATGTATGAAACTATTGCAATATCAAATAAATCCTGCCAACGAAGCTGGTTTAAAAAATGCTCCATTCCTAAGATAATGCCTCTTTGTTTATCTTTATTGGTATATTAGACTTAACCGCATTTAAAAAAGCTTTTATATAAGCCTCATCAGAGATGTCACTTGCTCCCTTTGAAGATGCTATGATCTGAAGAGTTTTTCCAATCGTAATCTCCCTTTTTAAGCTTGCTTCATATTGAGCAGGATTTAATCTGTTTAATTTTAAGACCTGAAAATAAATATCTCTCTGGAAAACACCGTTTCTCATAAATCTCGGATCATTAATGATGGCATCCTGAACTTCTTTGTCAGTTGCCTCTATTTCATATTTTTTGGCAATCCACAGCAAAACTTCCTCGTTAATCAAGTCCTCAAGTATTTTCTCTTTAAGTCCTTGCTCCATTTGAGTAGCTTGTTCTTTAAAAACTTCTCTATAAAATCTTCTTGTCTCTTCATAGATTCTCCAGAACCTTTCAGCTGATATCTTTTGTCCGTCTACATCTGCCACATATTCCATTTTTGGCTTATCTACTGTGCCAACTCCCCAGAAAATAAAAGTGATAATTACGAGAAAAAATAGAAAATAGAAATACTTGGCATTTTCACGCAAAATCTTAATCATTCAATTCCTCCTGTGTTGATAGCTATGACTAATATTTACTTTAAAAGAATTTTTAGGTATAAGGCAAGCTATGATATAATAAAAAAGCCTATACAAAAAGATAAAGGGGTGATAAGATGCCTATTTATGAATATGTATGCAAAAATTGCGGTGAAAATTTTGAAGTCCTTGTATTTGGCAACAAAACAGTTACTTGTCCAAAATGCAATTCAACGGACATATCAAAAAAATTTTCAGCCTTTGCAATGAAGGGTGTTCAAAAAGGTAATTCAGGTTGTTCTTCTTGTAAGTCTTCTTCATGTAGTTCTTGTAAGTAAAGTTTTGATGATTAGCAAATCAAAATCAATAAACTCTCGTCTTTGCAAATCTCTTGATTTTTTAAAGCATCTGAATGATTTGCCATGCACCCTTCGGGTGCTTGCTATGATAGAAATATAGAGGTAAAAGATGTCAAATATTGTCAGGGTAAACATTGAAGAAGAGATGAAGGTTAGCTACCTTGATTATGCGATGAGCGTAATCATAGGTAGAGCTCTTCCAGATGTTAGAGATGGATTAAAGCCTGTGCAAAGGCGTATTCTTTATGCAATGTTTCGTGAGGGACTTCTTGCAGGCAAAAAGTATTCAAAGTGCGCTGGTGTAGTAGGAGAAGTCCTTAAAAAATATCATCCCCACGGAGATCAAGCTGTATACGATGCTTTGGTGAGACTTGCCCAAGATTTTAATATGCGATATCCCTTGATTGACGGTCAGGGAAATTTTGGCTCAATTGACGGAGACCCTCCTGCAGCATACCGTTATACAGAAGCAAGGCTTACAAAAATAGCTGAAGAATTGCTTCAGGATATTGATAAAGAAACAGTTCCCTTTGTTCCAAACTTTGATGGCACAACAGAAGAACCACTTGTTTTACCAACAAGAATTCCAAATCTTTTGATTAATGGCTCCTCTGGTATCGCAGTTGGAATGGCAACAAACATTCCACCTCACAACTTAAACGAAACAGTTGATGCTTTGCTGATGCTCCTTGAAAATCCTGAAGTTACTGTAGAAGATTTAATGCAGGCTATTAAGGGACCTGATTTTCCAACTGGTGGAATTATTTATGGGACAGAGGGTATAAAAGACCTTTATCTTACAGGAAAAGGAGCTATTAAATTAAGGGCAAAGGCAAAAATTGAAAGAGAAGCAAAGGGTAAAAAGGCAAAGGAAGTTCCTCTGTTTGAGATAGAGCCAGAAGGAAAAGCTGTCAAAGAAAGGATAGTCATTACAGAAATCCCTTATCAGGTTAATAAAGCAAGGCTTATAGAAAAGATTGCAGAGCTTGTCAAGGAAAAAAAGATTGAGGGAATTACAGAAATAAGGGATGAGTCAAACAGGGAAGGTATCAGGGTTGTCCTTGAAATAAAGAGGGGGGAGATGCCTCAGGTTATTCTTAACAATCTCTACAAACATACACAGATGGAGACAACATTTGGTGCCATAATGCTTGCAATTGTTGATGGACAGCCTAAGATTTTAAATCTGAAAGAAACCCTCCAAGAATTTTTAAAGCACAGAAAAGATGTTGTCCTTAAGCGAACAGCCTTTGATTTAAGAAAAGCAGAGCATCAGGCTCATATATTACTTGGACTTAAAATAGCTGTGGAAAATCTTGATGAGGTAATATCAATTATTAGAAGCTCCCAAAATCCAGAGGAAGCAAGAACGAGGCTTATGGAAAGGTTTCCTCTCACTCAGATTCAGGCTCAGGCAATCCTTGATATGAAACTTCAAAGACTTACTGGATTGGAAAGAGAAAAGATAATTCAGGATTACGAAGAACTTCTTAAGGAAATTGAAAGGTTAAAAGCCATCCTTGAAAGCGAAGAACTGGTAAAGAGCATAATCAGGGATGAACTAATTGAAATCAAAGAAAAATACGGCGATGAAAGAAGAAGTGAGATTGTAACTGAGACAAAGCAACTTGATGTTGAAGACCTTATTGCTGAGGAAGACATGGTGATAACTCTTACCCATCTTGGCTATATTAAAAGAACTTCCCTCAATGATTATAGAGCCCAAAAAAGAGGTGGAAAAGGTCTTACTCCAATGGAAACGCTATCCGATGACTCTCTTGATGCTGTAATTATTGGTTCCACCCATGACCACATAATGTTTTTCAGTAATCTTGGAAGAGTCTATTGTCTTAAGGTTCATCAGATTCCTGAGGCAGGACGAGTCACAAAAGGAAAGGCAATTGTCAATATTTTGCCCCTTCAGGAGGGAGAAAAGATTACAACAGCCCTTGTATGCAAAGACCTTGAAGAGGGATTCCTTACAATGTTTACCAAAAAGGGTCTTGTTAAGAAAACATCCCTTGAAGAATTTAGAAATATCCGAAGCCGAGGAGTAATTGCTATTGACCTTGAATACGGTGATGAACTCATATCTGTAGTGAAAACCAGCGGAGAGAATCAGCTCATTATTGCAACAAAGGAAGGTATGTCCATACGATTTGATGAAAGAGATGTGAGAGCAATGGGTCGCTCTGCAAGGGGTGTAATTGGAATAAGGCTTTCAAAAGATGACGAGGTAGTATCAGGAGATATTGTTACAGAGGGCTCTTTTGTCTTTACAATTTCAGCAAAAGGAATTGGTAAAAGAACGCCTATTGAGGAATATCCTCTTCAGAGAAGAGCTGGAGTAGGTGTTATCAATATGAAGGTTAACGAGAAAACAGGCTCAGTCGTTGCTTCTATGCAGGTTAAAGAGGATGATGAAATCATTCTTTGTAGCAGTAGCAAAATGATAAGATTAAAAGTTTCAAATATTCCGTTGCGAGGCAGAAATACAATGGGAGTAAAGCTCATAGACTTGTCTGAGCAGGACTCTGTTGTAAGTGCAGGACGTATTTTAGAGGGGGAAGACAATGTCAATATATAATCTTGAGTATTTTTTTAATCCCAGAAGGATTGCGGTTATTGGTGCAGAAGACAAACCTGGCACAATAGGATATACAGTATTCAGAAATCTTATAGGTGAAGGTTACAGAGGTATCGTTTATCCTGTTAATTCAAAGTATGACTCTGTTCAAGGAGTAGAGGCTTACAAATCTTTAAGTGATATTTCAAAGGAGATAGACCTTGCCATAGTATCAACAGACTGCGGCTCAAATGTTATTGATGTTCTTGATGAATGCGGACAAAAAGGTGTAAAAGGAGTTATCCTTTTCTGCCCAGATTTTAGAACAAGAGTTAAAGATGCAATGCAGTTGGAGGAAAAAATTGAAAAAATACACAGAAAATATGGATTCCGACTTTTAGGTCCTAATACACTTGGTTTTATAAGACCGGGATTGAATATAAATGCAAGCCTTTACAGGAGAAAGATAAACAAAGGAAATATTGCTTTAATAGTTCAAAGTGCAACTTTGGCTGTTGCGCTTTTGGACAGAGCTGCTGATAAAAATATTGGACTCAGTTATTTTGTCTCCTTAGGCTCAGATATAGATATAGACTGTGCTGACCTTATTGATTTCTTTGGAGTAGATCCATCAACAAGGGCAATAGTAATATACATGCAATCAGTAAAAAATGGCAGGAAGTTTATGACATCAGCCCGTTCATTTGCCTTTACAAAGCCAATTATTATCGTAAAATCAGGAAAATTCGTTGAGTCCCTTGAAATTGCCCTTACCCATTCAGGACTACTTGCTGGTGAGGATAAGGTTTACGATGCTGCATTTAAAAGATCCGGTGCTGTAAGGGTGGATGAAACACTGGATTTATTTTACATAACAGAGACCCTTTCAAAGCAGAGAAGACCAAGAGGAAAAAGGCTTGCGATAATTACAAATGCTGGTGCTCCTGCAATAACAGCAGTTGATACCCTTTTAAAACTTGGAGGAGAACTTGCTGATTTTTCAGAGGAAACAAAAAAAGAATTAGAAGGTTCAGTTCCTACAAGATTTATAAGAAACCCTTTAGATTTAGTTTCCGATGCCAAACCTTCAGATTATGAAAAGGCTTTGAGAATTGTCCTGAAAGATAAAAATGTGGACGGAGCCCTTGTTATGCTGACACCTTCTTTGGGCACATCACCTGAAGAAACAGCAGAGATTGTTGCTAAAGTAGCTAAAGAAAATCCTTATAAACCAGTTCTTACTAATTGGATGGGTGCAGAACTTGTTTATGAGGGAAGAGAGATTTTAAATAAGCATGGAATTCCAACATTTGTTACTCCTGAACAGGCTGTAAGGACATTCATGTACATGTATAGATACGATTTTAACCTAAAACTCCTTCTTGAGACACCACAAACAATTCTTCAAGATGTAAAATTTGACACTGAAAGAGTTGAAAATATAATTGAAAGTGCAATAAATGAGAATAGAGCAATCCTAACATTTTTTGAAGCTGCCGAGATTTTATCTGCCTATGGAATTCCTGTTTTGCTCACTAAAAAAGCAGACAGCATTGAAGACCTGAAAAAAGCGATTTCTGAGATCGGATATCCGATAGTTCTAAAAATAGATACTCCAAAAATAATACATAAATTCAAGAAAGGTGGAGTTATTCTTGATGTTAGGGATGAACTTGAGGCAGTTGAAGGATTTAAATGGTTAAAAAGATTAGCAGAAGAAAACGGTGATCCCTCTGCTTCTGTAATTGTCCAACCTATGGCAAGCACCTATGGATATGAAATTGCATTGGGAGCAAAAAAAGACCCAACCTTTGGAGCGGTGATTTTATTTGGTACAGGTGGAAATCTTTTGGAGGCTTTGGAAGACTACTCAATAGGTCTTCCACCTTTGAACCAGACCCTTGCCAAAAGACTTATGGAAGAGACGAAGATTTACAGATATCTCACAAAATATCCACATTATGAGAATGTTATCCGAAGGCTTGAAGAGACGGTTGTAAGATTTTCTTATCTCATAGCAGATTTCCCTCAGATAAAGGAGTTTGACATCAATCCTGTATTTATTACGGACTCTGAAATTTTTGCCCTTGACTGCAGCATTATCCTTGATAAAACCGCGCCTAAGAAAAAAGCCCTTGTAAAGGGTGAGTTTTGCCCACCGCATCTGAGCATATGCCCATACCCTATTCATCTTTATAAAGAAGTTGAATTAAAGGATGGCACAAAGGCAATTTTAAGACCAATAAAAGCAGAGGATGAAGTGCTTTTTGCTGAGCTCTTTGGAAGGTGCTCTGAAAGAACTATCAGCCTAAGATTTTTCCAAAGAGCAATAGATGTAAGACACGAAAATCTCGTTAAATTCTGTCAAGTTGACTATGATAGAAACTTAGCATTTGTTTGCGTGATTAAAGAGGGTGATAAAGAAAAAATAATCGGAGATGTGAGAATAGGGCGAGACCCCGACGGATTTGATGCGGATATGGCTATTTTGGTTGAGGATGAATGGCAGGGAAGAGGTGTTGGAAAAGCACTATGCAGTTATGCAATTGAAGTGGCAAGGGATTTAGGTGTGAAGAGAATATGGATGGATATTCTGCGAATTAATACATACATGTTAGGTCTTGCAGAAAGATTAGGATTTGTAACTCACAAGGTAGAAGATGACAGTGTTAAGGTTCTTTTAAAACTTGAAAACGACTCATGAGTGAGCGATTGCTCATAGTTGATAGTCACAGCAATGAGGCAGAAAAATTAAGTCAGTATCTGCAAAAAGAAGGTTTTGTTGTTGATTGTGCTTATAGCTTTGAGCAGGGTTTAAATGCTTACTCTTCCTATTTCCACGACTTTGCGATTATTGAAATAGAATTACCAGATGGTGATGGGATTGAGCTGGCAAATAAAATCAAGAGTCTCAATCCTGATGCAAAAGTGATCTTAACCACATCTTATCCTTCAATAACAACAGCTCTTAAGGCTTTAAAATTAAAAGCTGAAGATTACCTAATAAAGCCCTTTGTCTATGAGGAAATAAAAGCATCTCTTATGGGCTTAATCAAGATTCCAAAAAGGGAACAAAAGAAAGAGCGTCCGTTTTCCTATAATGATAAAGAAGGGGAAATATGCTCAATTATCGGCGAGTCTTCAGAGATTAAGCTTTTACTTGAAAAAATAAAGAAAATAGCCAATACTCCTACAAATGTTCTTCTCTTGGGAGAAACTGGAACAGGTAAAGAACTTTTCGCAAGAGCTATCCATGAGGCAAGTTACAGAAGAAAAAAAAGCTTTGTAGCAATAAATTGTGCGAACCTGCCTGAGAATCTTCTTGAATCTGAGCTTTTTGGCTATCAAAAGGGAGCATTCACTGGAGCTGTTTCAGACAAAAAGGGACTCATTGAAATAGCTGATGGCGGAACGGTTTTTCTTGATGAAATAGGTGACATGCCCCTTTCTCTTCAAGCAAAGCTGTTAAGGGTTCTTGAGGATAAAGAAGTTCGTCCACTCGGTAGCACAATCAGTAAAAAAATTGATGTCCGAATTATCTCTGCCACCAATAAGGACTTACTTGATGAGGTAAAAAAGGGGAAATTCAGAGAAGATCTTTTTTTCAGATTAAATGTGGTTACATTTAAGATACCACCGCTTAGGGGAAGAGGCAAAGAAATAGAATTACTCGCATATCATTTCATGCGAAAAATTGCATTGCGAATGGGGAAAAACCTTAAAAAAATACATCCAGAGGCTTTAAAGCGTCTTTATAATTATCCGTGGCCCGGCAATATCAGGGAGCTTCAAAATGTAATTGAGCAGGCTGTAATATTTGCTGAAGAAGACACAATTATGCCCGAGCATCTTCCAGAACACATTCAAAATCCTGAAAAGTTTTTTGGTAAACCGCAAGACATCCCTCTTCTTTCAATTGAAGAATACACAAAGGAATTTATCCTCAAATACCAATCAGTTTATACAGAACAGGAACTTGCAGACATACTTGGCATAACCAGAAAAGCGTTATGGGAAAAGAGAAAAAAGTGGGGCATCACCAAAAAATAAGTATTACCTTTTTTCAAGCAAAAATTACCAAAGGTAACATTCACATCTTTGCGTTTCAAGTAAAATCTTTATTTTAACCTTCCAATATTTTGGCATATTTTTTGTTACTATCCTTACATGTTTAAATTTTTCAGAAAAAAGGAGTTAGGCTCTGAAATCATAAACAAAAGGGAATTTATTGTTGTTGATACAGAACTCACAGGATTGGATGATAAAACCGATACCATAATCTCAATAGGAGCAATTGTAATGAGAGAAAAAAGCATATCAATGGGAGAGATTTTCTACAGGGTGCTCAATCCACAGTGTAAACCAAAGGAAGAGTCTGTCTTGATTCACGAATTAACTCCATCTGAGCTTGAAAGATGTCCTGATATAAAGAATATACTCAGAGAATTTTTATCATTCATAAACAGTAGAACAATCGTTGGACATTTTGTTGATATTGATTTAAGATTCCTCAAAAGGGCAATAAAAAGATTACTCAATATTGATTTCAATCCTGAGGCAATTGATACATTTATTATTTTCAACTGGCTAATAGAGAGAGGACTAATCAATAGAAAGCACAAAGGAGCAAAAACACTTGCTGAAATTGCAGAGGTTTTTAATATAAAAGTTGAATCCCTACATGATGCTTTGTATGATGCCTTTATTACAGCGCAGATTTTTCAGAGAGAGATCTCGCTCGTTCAATCAATTAACTCCCGTTGGTTTGACTTTTTAAAAAAAATTGGAAAACCGCATGTATACGGATACATGTTTGGTCATTACGACAAAACATATCAATTTTAGGAGGTGTATTATGGTTAAAGGGGAAGTTTTGAATGCGTATTGGATGGAAAATAAGAGATTAATTATGATTACACTCTTTATTTGGGCAATTGTCTCATACGGTGCTACAGTAATTGCAGGAAGCTTAAATAATATCCTGATCTTAGGTTTTCCATTGGGATATTATATGGGTGCACAGGGTTCACTTATTGTTTTTGTTATTCTTAATATCATCTATTCCTCAAAGATGAATCAAATTGACAAAAAATATGAATTACACGAGGAGGATTAAAATGGCAATGGATGCTTGGACAAAACAATTAAGAAAAATATACGGAATTTACACCGGCGTATTTGTGCTTTTTGTAATAACCCTCTGGATTGCTGAGAGCATGGGATTAGAGCCTAAATACATTGGTTATGCATTTCTCTTTGGAACGATAGGGGTTTATGCGGCAATTGGCATTATCTCAAGAACATCAGTAGTAGCAGAGTACTATGTGGCAGGAAGAAAAGTGCCTGCTGTATTCAATGGTATGGCTACGGCTGCAGATTGGATGAGTGCAGCTTCATTTATTGGAATGGCTGGAGCCCTTTACAATCAAGGCTATGATGGTCTTGCATATATAATGGGATGGACTGGGGGTTATGTTCTTCTTGCGGTTCTGATAGCTCCGTATCTTAGAAAATTTGGACAATACACAATCCCTGACTTTCTTGAAGCAAGGTATGGAGGCAAGCTTCCAAGATTCATAGGTATTATTTCAGCTATCATCGTGTCATTCACATATTTGACTGCTCAGGTTACTGGAGTTGGAATAATAACAAGCAGATTTATCGGAATTCCCTTTGAAGCAGGCGTATTTATCGGACTTGCTGGTATTCTTGTTTGCTCATTTTTAGGAGGCATGAGAGCAGTTACATGGACACAGGTTGCCCAGTATATAATACTGATAATTGCTTACATGATTCCTGTTGTTGCCATATCATACAAGCACACAGGTGTTCCAATACCGCAGATCATGTATGGACAAGCTTTGCAGACTATTGAACAAAAACAATCTGCCCTTAAGAATGACTTAAAGGAGATAGAAGTTAGAAATATCTGGAAGAGCAAGGCAGATGAGCTTAATGCAAAGATTAAGGGACTACCAGAAAGCTGGCAAAAAGGCAAAGCAGAACTTGAAGAAAAGCTAAAAGCATTACCTGCGGAAGACCCAAAGAAAGCTGATGTTGAAAAAGCTCTCAAGGCTTATCCAAAATCTCCAGAAGAGGCAAAGGAGAAATGGACTGCCGCGATGAAAGAAGCACAAGCAATGGCAAAACCACCAAAGTCTTATGTCCAGCCTCCTACTGATTCAAAGGGTATGATTAATTTCCTCGCATTAACATTCTGTCTGATGGTTGGAACAGCAGGACTTCCCCATGTTCTTATGAGATTTTACACAACTCCAACAGTTCGGGAGGCAAGAAGCTCAGCTGCATGGGCTTTGTTCTTTATCTTCCTTCTTTACTTTACAGCTCCAGCCTATGCTGCCTTTGCAAGGAGTGAGGTTTTGACAAATATTGTTGGACAGGCTTTTAGCTCCCTTCCTGCATGGGCTGCAAAATGGGCAGGAGTAGGCTTAATTTCAATTAAAGATTTAAACGGCGATGGAATTATTCAGTTCGCAGAGATAATAATTAAACCTGATGCTGTTGTTCTTGCCACCCCTGAAATAGCAGGACTACCCTATGTCATTGCAGGACTAATTGCAGCTGGCGGTCTTGCAGCAGCTCTTTCCACTGCTGATGGGTTGCTTATTACCATCTCTAATGCTATTTCCCATGACCTTTATTACAAGATGATTAATCCCTATCTTTCACCCTCTGCGAGAGTTAAAATCGGAAAAGCTCTTCTTCTTGTTGTAGCAGCTATTGGTGCTTACGTTGCAAGTTTCAAACTTGCTATTATAGTTGAACTTGTTGCATGGGCATTCTCCCTTGCAGCGGCTACCTTTTTCCCTGCTGTTGTTCTTGGAATTTGGGACAAAAGAATGAATAAGGCTGGTGCTGTAACAGGCATGTTTGTGGGACTTGCCTTGACACTCTACTACATGATAGGAAGCAGATTTTACGGAGTTGATTGGTTTGGAATAAAAACTGTTGCCTCTGGAATTTTTGGACTTCCTGCAAATATAATAGTAGCATTGATTGTATCAAGGCTGACAAAGTCACCGGAAGAGGACTTGCAGAAATTCGTTGACAATATAAGATATCCAAAGGGTGCTGTGAAAGCAGGTGCTGAGGAATGACGGTAAAAATTTTTATCAACTATACTCTTGCTTTCTTTATGTGGCTCGTCATAGGACGAGCCATTCTTTCCTTTTTCATAAAGGACCCACATAATCCTATAATGGCATTATTCCTAAAGGCTACTGAGCCTTTATATAAAATATTCAGAAAGATTTTTCCAAAGGCAACAACAGTTTTCGTCCTGATTGCTCTTGTCTTGCTTCGTATTTTAACCGTAAAATATTTGTGATTTATGATGACAAAGGAAACTCTGAAGCAAATATATCCATTTAGTAGTCTTACTGATGAGGAAATTGAAAGTATTATTGCAAAATCAGAAGTTAGAACCTATCCAAAGGGCATGGTGCTTTTTACAGAAGGGAGCAAACCCCTTGATTTTCTTTATGTTATTCTCAAAGGAGAAGTATTTCTTGAAAAAAAGAATCAGCTAATTGCCCATCTGAAAAGCGGTGACATATTTGGATTTGTATCTCTCATGAGCGAAATGCCGCCTGTATCCACGGCGAGGATTGTTGAGGACAATACAGAAATTTTTCTAATAAAAAAGGAAAAATTCAGAAACCTTCTCTCAAAGTATGAGACTTTTACCAAATACTTCACAAAGGAGCTTGCAAGTAGAGTCCATAAAACACCTACATCAAGAAGTACATTCCATCTTGAAAGGCTGCTTGATGTAAGGATAAGGGATTTGAAAATTAAGGAGCCAATTTTGATACAGGGAAATTTTAACATTACAGAGACAGCAAAGACAATGGCAAGCCATGACTCTACCTTTTGCCTCGTTCAAAAAAATGAAGAAATAGGTATCATTACAGAAAGAGACATCATCAAGAAAGTGCTTGCAAAGGAACTTGACCCTCAATCAGTAAAAGCAAAGGATGTTGCGACTTTTCCAATCATTTCAATGGATGCCTCAGAACCTCTTTTTAATGTCCTTCTTACAATGGCAAAACATGGGATTAGAAAACTTGTTGTGAAAGACGCTGGTGCAATTTGGGGAATTCTTGATGACAGAATCATTATTTCTCATGAAAGCAAAAATATTTTATTTCTTATCAAAGAAATTAACAGTGCAAAAACTATTGAAGAATTGGCTTATCTTTATAGTCTTTTCAACGAGAGTGTCATAGAGGGAGTTTTGTCAGGGTTAGACCCCGAATATGTTGGAAAATATATAGCAGAGCTAAATGATCACTTCATGATAAAGGTTGCTCAGCTTGTTGAGGAAGAATTAGGCAAGCCAACATGCCCTTATGTTCTCTTAGTGATAGGTTCTGAGGGCAGAAGGGAGCAAAGCTTAAAAACAGATCAGGACAATGCATTAATTTTTGATGATAATGCTGGAGCTGAAAGTTACTTTGAAAAATTTGCGAAGAAATACATAGATTATCTACTTGAGATAGGATTTCCACCATGTCCAGGCAATGTTATGATAAGCAATGCCTATTGGAGAAAAAGCAAGAAAGAGTGGTTTAAAGAGATAAATAAATGGATGGAAAATCCTAAGCCTGAAAATGTATTAAGCATAAGTATATTTTTTGACTTCAGGAATGTTTACGGAGATGAGAACCTTGCAAATGATTTGTGGCAGTTTATCTTTGAAAAAATTAAAGTATCCAAACATTTTTTGCCATTCCTTGCATCAGAGGCAATAAAATTCAAACCTCCTCTGGGATTTTTGGGAAAGCTACAGACAGAAAAGGAAGGCAAGCATAAGGGCGAAATAGATATAAAGAAATATGGAATTTTCCCAATAACTCAAGGGATCAGGGTGTTGTCGTTGGAAAATGGAATTAGAACCACAAACACCTTTGAAAGGATAAGAAGTCTTAGGGATTTATCTGTTTTCACTGAAGAATTTGCAAAGGATTTGGAAGAAGGTCATAAATTTTTGATGACATTACGGCTAAAATTTCAAGCTAAAGAGATAAGACAAGAAAATGAGCCAGACAACTTTATTAATCCTCATGATTTATCAAAGACAGAAAGAGATTTGTTAAAGAACATTTTCAGGCGAATTAAAGAATTTCAAAAACTCCTTTTTGACAAATACAATTTAAGATATTTTTCCTAAATAAATTAAGCTATTAATATATAAAATCTTTTTGAGTATGTAAGTGCAAACCTCATCGTTTATTCTTTTCATCATTGCGTGCCCCTTTTTCGTCATAGCGAGGGTCTTCCTTACTCGTCATTGCGAGGATGCGCAGTGCCAGAGGAAATCTCGTCTTTTCACTTTCAAAGGAATGAGATTGCTTCGGCATCCCTTCGGTCTGCCTCGCAATGACCCCCCTTTTTCGTCATAGCGAGGTCGGCACGCCTTCGGCTCACGACAGTCCTTTCTCCATCATTGCGAGGGTGTGCCAGCACCCGAGGCAATCCCTGAGATCACTTCGGCTTGCTTCGCAAGCCTCGTGATGACAAAAGAGGACGTCATTGCGAGGCACCCACCACCTCTGTTATTGCGAGGAGCGATAGCGATGAAGCAATCCCTGTTGCGAACGTCAGCGAAGCAATCTCCTCTTTTCACTGGTTTTTTATCTCATCAAAATTCAGAATATCCATATAATCCCACTCTCTCCAGCCCATCACATAGATACCTTTTCTACTTGCATAATGTATTACATCCTCTGGAAAAGTTATACTCCCAAATATTATTATCAGAATCTTTCCCTCATACTCTGGAAAAAATTCAAAAAAGCTCTTTGCCTTCTCCTTTATCTCGTCAACATCAATAATTCTCGGAGTTGATTTGACTTCAATCATAAATACCTTGTCTTCACATGCTGCTATAGCATCTACTTCGTAATTTCTGCCATTATTCCTTCTACGCATTCTCTGTCCTTCCATTTTAACTTCACATTCAAAGTATTTGGAAATCACTGGACGAAGGGCTGGTGAGATAAGGTCTTCCACAATAGTGCCCATCTTTTTGGCAAGATTGCTCCACTCTTTGTTCTTCTTTCTGCTTTCCTCTTTCATCTC
>JBEPZQ010000021.1:0-4318 GCA_041640755.1 Thermodesulfovibrio sp.
ATAACTTTAAGATTTATGATAACATAAATATCTAATGCTTTTACCAGAGATTATATACGACATAAAAAATACTGTTATTTCTTCATTGAAAAAATACTTTTTATGTTTTGTATCAGCCATTTTTTTGATTTTAAGCTTTGCTCCATTTGATTTATTTCCACTTGCTTGGATAGCATTTTTACCTTTCTTTTACTTTTTATATAATGCCTCTGATTATAAGACAGTTAAAAAGGGTGGACTAATATTCGGAACATTTTATTTTTTGGGAAATGTCTATTGGATTTATCATTCCCTATATTATTATGGCTCTGTACCTTTGTTATTCAGTTTTTTAGTAGTTATTCTTTTATCCATTTATCTATCCTTATATGTAATGGCTTTTGCTTTAATTTACAAGGCATTACTAAAAACTAACTTACCTACTTCCTTTTATGCTCCGTTCATATGGGTATCATTAGAAGTTTTAAGAAATTATCTTTTAACAGGATTTCCTTGGGCATTGATTGGATATAGTCAGTATAAATTTTTATTAATCTCACAAATTGCAGATATAACTGGAATTTACGGTGTATCATTTCTTGTTGTTTTATTTAATTGTTTTGTCTTTGATATTTTAATTTTTAAAAGACAAAAGACAAACTTTCCGCTTTTACCGTATTATCCCATCATTACAAGTACAATTACTGTTATTGTCATTTTTATTTTTTGCATTTCGTACGGATTTAAAAAATTAAATGAAATTGATGAGTACCATTCTGTTAAAGTTGCTATAGTACAAGGTAGTATTCCACAGGATATAAAATGGGACAATAAGAAAATCTTAGAAATAATTGATATATATAAAAATTTAACATTAAAGGCAAAAGCCTTTAATCCTGACCTAATTGTTTGGCCAGAAACTGCTGTTCCCTTTGTTTTTGATAAACATAAGACCTATACCAACGATTTAATCTATTTTGTAAAAAATGAAAATATTTATCTTTTATTCGGAAGCATCATGGAAAGAGAGCCCGATAAATTTACAAATAGCTCGGTTTTGCTTGATCCAAATGGAGTTATTGCTTATTATTATGATAAAATACATTTAGTACCATTTGGTGAGTATGTTCCTCTAAGGAAAATTTTATTTTTCATTGATAAGCTTACCGTTGGAGTAGGAGATTACAAGGCTGGTGAAAACTATAATGTTGCAGTAACGCCATTTGGAAAGTTTTCTACTTTAATATGCTATGAAAGCATATTTCCCAGTCAGGTAAGAAAATTTTATCAAAAAGGTGGTAATTTTATTGTCAATATAACAAATGATGGATGGTTTGGAAACACTTCAGGTCCTTATCAGCATTTTTCAATGGCAGTATTTAGAGCCATAGAGAACAGAAAGCCCTTAGTTAGGGCAGCAAATTCAGGTATTTCTGGATATATAGACAGCAAAGGTAGAATTGTAAAAAAGACAAGGCTTTTTGAGAGGACTTTTTTAGTTGAAGATATTTTTGTGAATGAAAAAATGAGTTTTTACACTAAATATGGAGATATTTTTGCATATATTTGCATTGTTGTTTCTTTGATTTTTGTATTATGGAATTTAAGCATAGGAGGTAAAAAATGGTTACATGTGAAGATTTAAAGACTCAATTAAAAGAAATAAAAGAAAAAATTATTTCTTTAAGAGGTTGTCTTTGAAATAGACAATCTTAAGGAAAAATTACTTAGTTTAGAAGCAGAGCTTCAAAAGGAAGAAATATGGCAGGATTTGGATAAAATAAAGGAGATTCAAAGGGAAAAAAACAGACTTAATGATGTAATAGAGCCTATTGAAGCTATAACAGATAAAATTTTATATCTTGAAGAGGCTATTGATATAGCAGATTCAGAAGAAGAAGGATATCTTTTCATACAAGATTTAGAAAGCGAAGTAGAAAGCTTAAAGTCTCAAATTAATGAATTAGAGCTTAAACTACTTCTTAATGGAGAGCATGATAAAAACAATGCAATTGTCTCAATTCATCCGGGAGCAGGAGGAACAGAAAGTCAGGATTGGGCTGAAATTTTAATGCGTATGTATTTTAGATGGGCTGAAAGAAAGGGTTATAAAGTTCAAATAATTGATTTACAACCTGGAGAAGAGGCTGGAATTAAGGATGTTACATTTACTGTTGAAGGACCTTATGTATATGGATACTTAAAAGCTGAGGCAGGTGTTCATAGGCTTGTTAGAGTATCACCTTTTGATGCAAATAAAAGAAGACACACTTCCTTTGCTGCTGTTCATGTATGCCCTGAAATAGAGGATAATATTCAGGTTGAGATTAAAGAAGAAGATTTGAGAATTGATACCTTTAGGGCATCTGGAGCAGGTGGTCAGCATGTTAATAAAGTTTCCTCTGCTGTAAGAATTGTTCATATTCCTACTGGTATAATTGTTACATGCCAGACAGAAAGGTCTCAACATAGAAACAAAGAAATTGCTATGAGAATATTAAGGTCTAAGCTTTATGATTTAATTGAAAAAGAGAAAGAAGATAAGCTTAAGGCTTTGACTGGAGAGAAAAAGAATATCGCTTGGGGTAGTCAGATAAGGTCTTATGTTTTGCATCCTTATAGAATGATAAAGGACCATAGAACTGACTTAGAGGTTTATAATGTTGATGAAGTTTTAGATGGAAATTTAGATTTGTTTATTGAGACTTATTTGAAAAAATATGCTTCTTTATCTTAGTTTTTTTATTTTTTTGTTAGAAGTTGAAGTAGGTTTGCGCATTTTGTAAAATTTTTTATTTTTTACTTATATATCATATGGTTACAGAGTAAGAAATTTTAAGAGAATTTTAACAATTTTAACGAGTTTGATATGGTTAATATTTTATTTTGTTAGAAATTTAGAGAATTTTACAGGTTTTTAACAGTAAACTTGACTTTGTTGATAGCATAGGATATAATGAGAAGGTCACAAGAAGGCAATAGTGGGATATCTTATTGAAAAATAAGGATTATCTGATTTAACAAGCATTTAACAAGAAAGTTTTTAACAAATGTTGAAAAGTTGTTGAAAAATGGAAGAGTTAATAAAAATTTGGCATAAAGCACTGGAAATAATATCTCAAAAAGTTGGAGACTCAACCTTTGAGCTATGGTTTTCACCTATAAAGCTCATAAGTCTCAAGGGCTCTGAGGCTATTGTTGAAGTGCCTAATAGGTTTTTTAAAGACTGGATAGAAGATAATTTTCCAAATCTGATTAAAGAAGTGTTAAATGAGATAACAGGGAATGATTATAATGTGCTTTATGTTATAAGTGGCAAATCTCAAGTTCCTCAGGAAGCGAATGAAAAAAAGAAATTAGTAAAAAAAGGAAACTTAAATCCGAAATACACATTTAGCTCTTTCGTGATCGGACCTTCTAATCAGTTTGCCCATGCAGCAGCTTTAAGGGTTGCAGAGAATCCGGGTTTTGCTTATAATCCGCTTTTTATATATGGTGGAGTTGGTCTTGGAAAAACGCATCTTATTTCTGCAATTGGTAATTTTATGTTAGAAAATAATCCTGAATTAAATATTTGTTATATATCCACTGAACAGTTTACTGGAGAATTCGTATCAGCTATTAGGCATGAAAAAATGCCTGAATTTCGCCAGAAATACAGAACAGTGGATGTCTTTATCGTTGATGATATTCAGTTTGTAGCAGGGAAAGATTCAACGCAGGAGGAGTTTTTCCATACATTTAATGAGCTTTACAGCAAACAAAAGCAGATTGTCATCTCCAGTGATCGTCCACCACTTGAAATTTCAGATATTACTGATAGACTTCGTTCAAGATTTGGAATGGGACTTATAGCAGATATTCAGCCACCTGAGATAGAAACTCGTATGGCTATTCTTTATAAAAAGGCAGAGATAGAGGGAGTGAAGCTTCCAGAGGATGTTGCCTATTTCATAGCATCCAGAATCAAGTCCAATGTTAGAGAGTTGGAAGGTGCACTAATAAAACTATGCGCTTATACAACCCTCACAAATAGTCCTATAACCCTTGATGTAGCAAAACACATTCTCAAAGATTTACTGCCCGATGAGAACAAGCCTATTACAATTGAAATTATTCAAAAGGCAGTATGCGATTCTTTAGGGATAAAGCTTCAAGATATTAAATCTAAGAAAAGGACAAAGGAAATCTCTAACGCAAGAAAAATAGCCATGTATATTGCTAAGAAACTAACAAATATGTCTCTTACTGAAATAGGAAATGCATTTGGAAAGGACCATGCAACAGTTATATATGCGTGCAAACAAATTGAAAAGGATCCCAGCACTGCTGGTTTAAT
>JBEPZQ010000021.1:4328-14574 GCA_041640755.1 Thermodesulfovibrio sp.
TAGATAGCATAATAAGAAAACTTCAGGAAAACAAATAATAAAGGGAGGAAAACATGCATGTAAAAGTGAAAAAATCAGAGATACAAGAGAAGCTCTCTAAGATTCAAAATATCGTTGAGAAAAAAAGTATAATGCCTGTATTAAATCACTTTTTAATGGATATAACCCATCAAGGTGGTTATATTTTAGCCACTGATCTTGAGACTGCGGTAAAGCAGCCGATTGAAATTGAAGTCATAGAGGAAGGTAGAGCCTGTATTCCAGCAAAAAAGTTTTACGAGATAGTAAAAGAGCTTGATGAGGACTTTGAGATTTCTCTTCAAGAAAACTGGCTTAAAATTCAGAGTGGAAGAACAACCTTTAGGCTTGCTACTTTAGACCCATCAGAATTTCCTGTTTGGCCACAGATTGGCGATGCTACAAAAATAACTCTTTCAAGGGATTTAATTCTTACAGCCATTGAAAAAACTGTGTATGCTGCTGGAGATGCTGATGCAAGATATTTCTTAAATGGGCTTCTTTTCCATTTAAAGCCGAAATCAGAGCTTAATGTAGTTGGAACAGACGGTCACAGGCTTGCTGTTTTCAGAACGCAGATAGAAGATTTAAATATAGATAGTGAAATGAAAGTCATTCTTTCAAAGAAATCTTTGAATGAGCTTAAGAAATTTTTATCTGATGTGGAAAATGTATCAATTCATATTGGTAAAACCCATATCATGTGTGAAATAGATGGAATTAGTTTTCTGTCTCGCATGATTGAGGGAAATTATCCTGATTATGAGGCAGTAATTCCAAGACATAATGACAAGATTGCAACAGTTGACAAAGAATTGCTTATAGCCTCCCTTAAGAGGGTTTCTGTTTTAAGCAAAGAACGTCAGTATGCAGTCAAAACTGAATGGAGCGAGGATCTTGTAACAGTGTCTGCCTATGACCCTGAATTAGGAGAGGCAACTGATGAGCTTACAATAGATTATCAGGCAGAGCCTTTGATTGTTGGTTTTAATGCTAAATATTTAATAGAAGCCCTTGAAAATACATCATCTGATAAAGCAAAAATAACAATGTATGAGCCTGAAAAGGCAGTATACATAACAGATGCTGTTGAACAAGGCTCTTTTGTTTACGAAAGCGTGGTAATGCCATTAAGGTTATAAGTGGGTGTATGTGCAAGTGTAAGTGTAAGTGTAAGTGTAAGTGAAATGTTTTACTTATTAAAAAGGGGGAAAAATGGTTGCCAAAGAGCAGACCTATAAGGCTGAAGATATAAAAATTCTTAAAGGCCTTGAGGGCGTAAGAAAGCGTCCTGCAATGTATATTGGCTCTACATCTGTAGAGGGGCTTCATCATCTTGTCTATGAGGTTGTTGACAACAGCGTAGATGAAGCATTGGCAGGTTTTTGTAACAAAATAGAGGTTACTTTGCATAAAGACGGAAGTTGCACAGTTATTGACAATGGAAGAGGAATTCCTACAGGTGTTCATCCTGAAGACCCTGAAGGAAGAACTGCTCTTGAAATAGTTCTTACAGAATTGCACGCTGGTGGAAAGTTTGAGTCAAAAGCCTATAAGGTTAGTGGTGGACTTCATGGTGTAGGAGTTAGTGTTGTAAATGCACTTTCTGAGTGGCTTGAGGTTGAGGTCAGAAGAAACGGTAAAATTGTGAAGCAGAGATATGCTCGCGGCACACCTGTGACCTCTCTTGAAACTATCGGAGAGACAAATGAGACAGGAACGAAGATTAGTTTTAAACCAGACCCTGAAATATTTGAGGTTACTGAATTTTCACGAGAAATACTTGCCCAGAGATTCAAAGAGCTTGCATATCTTAACAAAGGATTAAAAATCATTTTGCATGATGAAAGAGACGGCTATTTTGAGGAATTTGTTGCTGAGGGAGGCATAGTCTCTTTTGTTGAAGATTTAAACAAAGGCAAAAGAGTTCTTCATCCTAAGCCCATATACATAACAGGCGAAAGGGATGGTGTTTTGGTTGAGATAGCAATTCAGTATAATGAGAGCTATTCTGAAGGGATTTTTACATTTGTGAATAATATTAATACCCGTGAGGGCGGAACGCATCTTGTTGGATTTAAATCAGCTCTTACAAGGACGATAAATAATTATGCAATAGAAAAGGGTTTGCTGAAGGAGGGCAGAGAATCTCTCTCAGGCGATGATGTAAGGGAAGGCATAATAGCTGTAATAAGCGTTAAAGTTCCTGACCCTCAATTTGAAGGACAGACAAAGATGAAGCTTGGCAACAGCGAAGTTAAGGGAATAGTTGAGACAATTGTGAATGAAGGGCTGAGTAGATGGCTTGAGGAAAATCCAAATCATGCAAAGAAAATAGTTGAAAAGGCAAAAGATGCGGCAAGGGCAAGGGAAGCTGCAAAAAAAGCAAAGGAACTTACAAGAAGAAAGGGGATTTTGGAAGACACAACTCTTCCCGGAAAACTTGCTGACTGTACTGAGAAAGACCCATCAAGGGCAGAGCTCTTTATTGTTGAGGGTGACAGTGCAGGTGGTTCTGCAAAACAAGCAAGGGATAGACGTTATCAGGCGGTTTTACCATTGAGGGGAAAAATTTTAAATGTTGAAAAAGCAAGAATAGACAAAATGCTTACCTCAGAGGAAATAAAAACACTAATTACTGCAATTGGAGGAGGTATAAAGGATAATTTTAGTCTTGAAGAAGTAAGATATCACAAAATAATCCTTATGACTGATGCGGATGTTGACGGCTCTCACATAAGGACATTACTTCTGACATTCTTTTACAGGCAGATGTTTGAATTAATTGAAAGGGGTTATCTCTATATAGCCCAGCCTCCTCTTTACAGAATAAAGAGAGGTAAATGGGAAAGATATA
Organism: Thermodesulfovibrio sp.; assembly: GCA_041640755.1. Taxonomy (GTDB): domain Bacteria; phylum Nitrospirota; class Thermodesulfovibrionia; order Thermodesulfovibrionales; family Thermodesulfovibrionaceae; genus Thermodesulfovibrio. Next base: position 7,204 of record JBEPZQ010000021.1, read on the forward strand.
TTCAAACAGAAGAGGAGTTTTATGATTTTCTCAAGGAGATTGCAAAGGAAGAGATTTCTTTCATGTCTGAAGGAATGCCTCAAAGGGATAATGAACCTTCAGTGGAAGATATACTGAAACTCATTTTTGATTACGGTAAAATCTTGGAAGCCTTTGAAAGAAAAGGCTTTTCACCTTCATACATAGAAAATTTGTTGCTCTCTGATTCAACTGCTCCAGAGATTACTTCGGTGAGAGATTTTCAAGCATTAAAGGAAATATTTGAAAAAATTGAAGGTCTCTCCATTAAAAATGCTCAGAATGAAATAGAACTGAAAATTAAAAATGAAATAATTAAGACAAAATCTTTATGGGAAGTATATACAAAGATTATGGATGCTGTTAAAAAGGGACTTACAATCCAAAGATATAAAGGACTTGGAGAGATGAATCCTGATCAACTCTGGGACACTACAATGAATCCTGAGACAAGGACTCTTCTTCAGGTAACAATTGAAGATGCCCAGAAGGCAAATGATATTTTCACTATTCTTATGGGTGATGAAGTAGAACCGCGAAAGGACTTCATAGTAAAACATGCCCTTGAAGTAAGAAATCTTGATATATAAGAGGAGGAATCAATGCTTGATATAAAATTTGTAAGGGCTAATCCAGATAAAGTTATAGATGCATTACAAAAGAGAGGCTATGAAATAAATTTTGATGAGTTTCTCTCTTTAGAGCAGGAAAGACTCAGTTTACTTCGTGAAATTGAGGAAAAAAGGGCAGTAAGAAACTCAGTATCTCAAGAGATTGCAAAACTTAAAAAAGAAAAAGCTGAGGCAGAAAAAATAGATAAGCTAATTCTTGAGATGAGAGAGCTTGGCGAGGAGCTTTCAACTATTGAGGACAAGCTTAAGGAGATTGAAGAGAAAGTTCAAAATTTTCTTTTAATTCTCCCAAATATTCCTCACCATACAACGCCTGTAGGAAAGGATGAAACAGAGAATGTAGAGATTAGAAGGTGGGGTGTTCCGCGCGAATTTGATTTTACTCCCTTAAATCATTGGGACATAGGCGAAATTTTAGGAATTATAGATTTTGAAAGGGCAGGCAAGATAGCAGGAAGTAGATTTGCAGTCATGAAAGGATTAGGTGCCAAACTTGAAAGGGCACTTATTAATTTCATGCTTGATTTGCACACATCAAAGGGCTACAAGGAAGTATTACCAACTTTTTTGGTGAATAAAGCTTCAATGATAGGAACAGGACAGCTTCCAAAATTTGAAGAGGAGATGTTTAAGACTGTTGACCCAGAGTTTTATCTTATTCCGACAGCAGAGGTTCCTGTAACAAATTTGCATAGGGAAGAGATACTTAATGAAGATGACTTACCAATTTACTATGTATCATACACTCCTTGCTTTCGTAAAGAAGCAGGCTCACATGGAAAGGATGTGAGAGGACTTATCAGGCTGCATCAATTCAACAAAGTGGAGCTTGTAAAATTTGTAAAGCCTGAGGATTCCTACGAAGAACTTGAGACTCTTACAAAAGATGCTGAAGCGGTACTTCAGATGCTGGGACTTCCTTATAGGGTAATTGCACTTTGCACAGGAGACTTAGGGTTTGCCTCTGCAAAGACCTATGACATAGAAGTTTGGCTTCCAGGACAAGGTCGTTACAGGGAGATTTCCTCTTGTTCTAATTTTGAAGATTTTCAGGCAAGAAGAGCAAACTTAAGATTTCGCCGAAGAGGGAAAAAGGGAACAGAGTTTGTTCATACCCTCAATGGCTCAGGTCTTGCAATTGGAAGAACAGTTGCAGCAATTCTTGAAAATTACCAGCAAAAGGATGGCTCAGTCGTTGTGCCTGAAGTTTTAGTGCCCTATATGGGCGTTAATGTAATCCGATGATTCAGCGGATTGACCAATCTGGAATTATCAACATCTATAAAGGGAAAAGCACAGAGCCTATTAAACTCATTGTAGGCGAAATCCTAACCGCAGAGATCATGGATATCCTTCCAACAGGAACAATTCAGGTAAAGATTAACGATAGAGTGCTCAATGCTCAGATGCAGAGAGATTTACAGCTCCAAAGTGGAGATACGGTGTTAGTTAAAGTTGAAAAACCCCTTGAGGACGGAACAATTCCATTGAGAATTTTGTCTCCTCCTGAAGCTGCACAGGTTCAGAAGGGAATGTTTATTTCTGAGGGAGAAATTTCAGAGAAAATTTTAAAACTTCTTGAATCCCTATTTCCCGAAGTCACCAATCAACCGAAGGATATAAAAAATCTTCAGACAGAACTGATCAAAAATCTGCTTTCTACTCCAATGGAAAATCTCTCTGAACCAGAAAAAACAGCTCTATTGCAGAAAGCCTTTGAGGTAATTTTTTCCCGCTCTACAGTATCAGATGGTATTAAGGATTTAATATCTTTGCTTGATGCAACAAATTTTGATAAAAGCCAGATTGCAAAGCTAAAAGCTATAGTTGTTGAGCATCCTGAGGAGTTAACTCCAGAGAAATTAAAGCAAGTTATACTTAATTCTGGAGTTTCATTTGAGGCAAAGGTAAAGCAGGCAGTAGTTGTTGCAGAAAAAATTGAGACAGTAAAGGAAGATTTAAAGGTTATCCTGAATAGCATAATTAAAGATGCAAAGGCTCAGGGCTTTGAAGAAGTCAGCGAAAAAGCTCAGCAGATTTTAAGACAAATAGAAGGCTATCAGGTTCTCTCAAAGACATTTCAAAGTTTCTTCACTTTTTTACCGATTTTTTGGAAAGACTTAGGCTCTGCGGACATAGCCTATAAAACTTTAAAGAGACAAGGAAAAGAATATCATGCTGTTTTTGTCAATCTTAATTTTAAAGATGAGCCTCTATCCTTTGTTGTCACAATGATAAACAAGAGCTTCTATGTAACCTTTGCAGGACAGCTGAAAACTCTTCAGATAATTAAAGAGCAAGAGAACGATTTAAAGGAAAGATTTAATATTAAAGGAATGCCTCTTTCTTCTGTAAACTATGTCTCAAAAACCGAAGAACTTATAAAACAATGGGATGTTAAAGAAGGAAGTATAAGCTTGAAGGTATAATGGAAAAGAGTAAAAGAGCAGTTGCACTAAGATATGAACAAAAGAAAGATTCAGCTCCCCGTGTTGTTGCAAAGGGAAGGGGATGGATAGCTGAAAAGATAATTGAACTTGCAAAGCAACACGGAGTTCCTATTGAGGAAGATGATATTCTTGTTGAAGCCCTTTCAAAATTGGACCTTTATCAAGAAATACCAGAAGAGCTTTACAAAGCAGTGGCTGAGATATTGGTTTTTGTGTATCAAATTAAGGGAAAAATTAGAACAGGTAGCTATTGATGGCGAACAGAGGTTTATAAATATCTAATTTGAGTGATTTTTTATAAAACCTTTTTTAATCTGTCATAGCGATCCTCACCGATTGTTTTTATTTCCGTCACTGCGAGCCTTACCGAAGGTGAGGCTCGCAATCTCGGAGATTGCCTCCTCCTCGCTTCGCTTGGAGTCGCCATGACGGAGGGGTGTCATTGCGAGCAGTCCGAGGGACTGCAAAGCAATCCCTCCTTTAGCCTTTTACGTCTCACGTCTTACGTTTTACGGATGTTTAGGGATTGCTTCGGGTGCTAACGCACCCTCGCAATGACCGAAAGGATCGGGAACTTTCGTAAGCAGAAGGCGTGACGACCCTTTGTAATGACGTTTTTGAATCGCACAATTTAGAAAACAGGCTTTTATAGAAGCTCGGGAATAGTTATCTCGCCCAATACAATTTTTCTTATGTTTTCTATCTTATGCAGAGGAGTTCTAATAACTATATTGCTTTCATCTATCTCTTCAACTACTCCAATTGAAATGCATTCGTCATCTGAAAATAATCCTGCCATCCTGCCTATGTATTTTTCGTTTTGATATATAAAGCTCTTATCGTGAATTTGAAGCATTTTGACAGGCAAGAGATAACTTTCAGAATTGCTGAAGTACTCTTGAAGCTTTCTTTTTCTATAATTTGCTCTTTCTTCAGGATTTCTCGGCTTTACATTTTTTGATGGTTGAAGCAAAATATAGGGAACCTGAATTTCCGCAAGAATATGCTCAATTTCGTTTGTTCTCTGTAATCCCACCACAAGTTCAGGCTTCAGAATTTCAATCTTTTTTAGCTTTAAAAGTTTGCCATTGCCTGTGATAAATCCTGTTGTATCAACAAGAATAGGAAGATTAAAGCTTTCTGCAGTTTTTATAGCCTTTTCAAATACCTTTAAAAATCTGATGATTGAAACCGATGGAGTTATACCGCCAAAAAAGAAAAACCTATCTGCAAAGGAATTTATATCTTCAAATTTTGCTATTCTTTTTATTCCAATAGTTCCGGGGATTGCAATTGAGCTTTGTCCCACATCTGAGTCAACAAAAGCAATTTGAGATTCCCTTTGGATAAAGTTGTAAAGAACATATTTAGCAAAGGTGGATTTTCCAGAGTCAATTGCACCAAGAAGTATTATTCGCTTTGCAAGCAGGATTTTATCTAAGGCTTTCTTCCAGCTTTCCTCAATGAAAATATCAAGCGAAAAATTTCTTATTTCCCGCAACATTTTTTGTATTTTTTACCACTTCCGCATGGGCATGGATCATTTCTTCCAACTTTGGTTTTTTTTGCTGGGATATTATCAATGTTTTCTCTTAAGTGTTCTGGAAGTTTTTCCTGCATTATTTTTGCATAGTCAATAATAATATTAATTGAAACAGGTAATATCTCTTTTATTATTTCATCCTTTGTTTTTGACGGATCTACATTCTCTAAAATTTTAGATTCCTCCTCTAATTCCTTTGGATGAATGAAACAAGAAAGAATAAAAAATGATTTAACAAAAAGCTCTTGAAATTGGATTTTTAAATCCTCCGGTTTGCTTGTTAGCTCTAAAATTTCCTTTATCCAAATTTCTTTTCTCATCATCAAGCCACTGATAAATCCATTCAACCATTCCTTAACTTCCTGTAACTGTTCCTCAGAGGCATCTTTTACATTATAGGGAAATTTTAATGACCCCTCGTTAAAACGATCTAATACTATGTTATAAGCCTCAAATAGATTCCCAATCAATTCTTCCATCTCAGTTTCACTGTTGAATACTACTTTAGGAACACCTAAAAGTCGATCAAGCCACTCGCTTGGTAAAATCATATCAGGCACAATTGCAATTCCGTAAAGAAATCCTTCAAGCTGTGGAAGTGTGAAAGCTTTGTCTTTGTTCTGAGAAAGAGAAATTAATCGCTGAAGAAGTTCCTTTTGCTTAGGATTAAATATTTCAAAAAGTCTTATCATTTTATTCTCCTTATTTATTCATCTCTTTTACATACATATTCCCAAACACTCATCATTTTATTTTTTAACTTATTTGAAAATCTTTTGTCATTCAGCATTCTTTGCAAGGGTAATTGGATTTCTTCCTTAGGCAGTCTCTTCATAAAATCAAATATGGCATTTAACCATTGTCTTGTTGTGTTATTTGAGGGTGTTTTATAAAGTTCATCAATCAGGATTGGTAGGATTTTAGAGCTTTTTTTATGTGGTTTTAAATATTCTAAAATCTGTATCTTTAGATGTGTTTCCTGAATATTCTGAGGTGGTGGAAGTTTTCTTAGATAATTGGAAAGTGCACGAAAGGCATGATTGTTTCCCAAATGAGTTAATTTGCCCAGTTTTTTTATGGCAGAATTTCTATCTTCCTCATTTGAACTTTCAAGCTTTTCAATAAGGTCATCAACTTTTCTTTTCTTTTCTTCAGCCATTATTTCATCATAAAGTAAAAATTCAAAATCTGATATTTCTCTTTTTTTTCTCTTCAAAAACTTCTCTAATGCCCTTGCAATAGGTGTGTTATCGTCTATATAAATAATTTCAGCAGGCTCAAATTTTTCACAGGCTTCTCTGTCACATTTAAATTTTTTCCTTTCAATTAAATCCCTGCAGGAGGCTTTGTCCGCCTTCTCCAGAATTTCTTCAATAAATGGGTCAAACTCTTCATCTAAAAGACAAATACCATATTCAGTTTCTTTTTTACTTTTGTCAAAGAAAAAGTGATTACAATAAAAGCATATTTTTTCCATTTCTTTTTCATTAAGTTTTTTCATTTTTCTCTCCTCACTTTTTTATTTAAACTAAAATATATGAATCTTAAGCGTTATTGCCAGGAATGAGCCCGATGCAATCTTGTTTTTTTGCCTTCTATTGTTACTTTATCCCCCTGTTGTAAGTATAGCAGGATAAAACACCATGCCTCTACAGCGAACCTCATCTCTCCATACGGTCACTGCGTGCTTCTGAAGGAAGCTAAGCAGGCTTTGAGATTGCTTCGGCATCCCTTCAGTCTGCCTCGCAATGACGAATCGTAATTGTATTATATCTTTTCCTCATATTTTAAAACATCATTGCTTATTGTATCTTTCGTATTTAATATATGATGCCAATCAAAAATCACCTATTTATTTTAAATTTTATCTATGATTTATGACTATTTCAACTTATTTAAGAAATCTTTGTAAAGAGCATCATCGCCATAAACAATATGGCTAAGAAGTTCAATTCCTGCTGACTTGTATATTTCAATCCAAATATCTTTTATTTTTATTTGAATTTCAGGATTGAGAACATATTTACCCTTTTGGATGCGTTTAAAGATTTTTCTGGTATAGGGATTGGTGCTTTGAACTTCATTTTTAGAAAGAAGCGATGATATGTATTGTCTTTTCTTTCTGTATTCTGGTACAACTGTCTCTGGTAAGTTTTCAATTAGTTTAGATAGTTCAACTGCTGTTATAGCAGCTTCTTGGCTTTCATTAAATCTACGGGGAATTAAAACATATAGTATGTGAAAAATGAGAAATTCTCCGAGTTTACTGTCTATTTTTATAAGCTTTTCATCAACTTTGAGACTTATTCCGGACGGAGATAAAATTTTATGAATCTCCGAAAATACATTTTCCGCATATTTTTTATCTTGAATCGTCCTTTGAAGAGCTAACTGCCATGCATTCATTCCAAAGATATCAGTTATTTCAGTATCAGCTCCGTATTTTAATAAATCTTTGATTAATTTAATGTTTCCAGCTTTTATTGCCAACATAAGAGGTGTCGCATTAAACTCTGTTTTATGGTCAACGCCGTACTTTTCACAGTTTTTTATTATCTCTGTATAAAAGTTTGTAGAGTATTTTTGAAGTATTTTGATTAAAAAATTCGTCCTGTGCTGTTCATACAATGACCAGTTAAATATATACTGCCCATGTTTTTGTATGTAAATCTGTCTTGCTTTGTCAAAATTTTGCAGACTGAGAAACTCTATAATCTTAGTTGCATCA
>JBEPZQ010000022.1:0-14511 GCA_041640755.1 Thermodesulfovibrio sp.
AGGAACTTGAATTTCGCTCTCTTATTAAAGAAATTTTGCCTGAGGAGCAAATTTCAACTAACATAACTAAAGCAGAAAAAAAAGATATATTAAGCACTATCTACAAAAAGGGCTTATTCTCCTTAACATTATCTGATAGTAAAGCAATCGTTGGAGTAGATAATCTTATAGCAGAGTTTGACATTCCTGAAAAACAACTATACGAGCTTATGTCATCAAATCTTATGAAAATCTTATACAATGCTAAAGACATCTTTAAATTTCTGTCCGCCACCCACTACTCACAAGCCACCAGTCTGGAGACACCAATCACTCCGCCTTTCTTTGACCTAATGATCGCTGCATATCTGCTCAATCCAAACAAGGCAAAATACGATTTAAATGAGCTTTTACTTGATTATCTTGGAACCATATACAACAAAGAACTCTCAATACAGCTTCAACCATCATTGATGTTAAAGCTTTATGAAAAACTCATGAACGAACTCAAGGAAAAAGAGCTTGATAATGTTTATTACGACATAGAAATGCCCCTTGTTGAAGTTCTTTATGAAATGGAAAAAGCTGGTATTAAGGTTGATGAAAGAAAACTTAATGAGCTTACTGCAATGATTGAAGTTGAGATTGAAAAAATAAAAAACCGAATTTATAATCTCACAGGATTTGAATTTAACATCAACTCTCCAAAACAGCTTGCTGAGGTTTTATATGATAAATTAGGATTAAAATCAAGAAAAAAAGGCAAAAAAGCTCGCTCAACTGAAATGGAGGTTTTGGAAGAATTAGCCCTTCAGCATGAGCTTCCACAGGAAGTTATAAATTACAGAATACTGAACAAGCTTTTTACAAGTTATCTAATTCCCCTTAAGAATTTCATCAATCCCTCAACCAAAAGAATTCATCCAAAATGGTCTCAAACTGTAGCAAGCACAGGAAGATTAATTAGCAGTGAGCCAAATCTACAAAATATTCCAGTTAAAGGACAATGGGCTGAGTATCTGAGAGAGGTTTTTGTTCCAGAGGAAGGTTGTCTATTTTTAAGCGCCGACTATTCACAAATTGAACTCAGACTCCTTGCACATTTAAGTGAAGATCAGAATCTCATTGATGCTTTCATAAAAGGCAAAGATATTCATAAAGCAACTGCAATGGAGCTTTTCTCCATTTCTGAAAACCAATTAACAGAAGAGCACAGAAGGATTGCCAAAACTGTAAACTTCGGTATTACCTACGGTATCAGTGCCTTTGGTCTTTCAGAATCAATTAAATTTCCATACGAAAAGGCTGAGGAACTTATTGATCTTTATTTCTTACGATATCCAAAGGTGAAGGATTTTATTGAACAAAGTATTAATTTTGCCCGTGAAAAGGGCTTTGTGAAAACACTCTTTGGAAGAATCCGTCCAATACCTGAAATAAAAAGTCCAAACCAGAACTTAAGACAACAGGCTGAGAGAATGGCAGTTAATGCAAGAGTTCAAGGTTCAGCTGCGGATATTATAAAAATTGCAATGACCAGAATTTATCATAGAATTAAACAGGAAAATCTGAATGCACGGATAATTATTCAAATCCATGATGAAATAGTCATTGAGTCACATGAAAAAAATATTGATAGAGTAAAGCAGATTGTGGATGAAGAGATGAAAAACTTTTCTCTTCATGTTCCTCTGGAAGTGAATATTTATACTGGAAAAAGTTTAAATCTATAGATTTTTACCAACTACAACCACAATATATGAATCTGTGTTAAGAAATCTCTCTGCAACTCTTTTGATATCTTCTTTGGTGACTCGTTCAATGTATTCAGGATATTTAGCTGCATAATCATCGCCAAGTCCGTAAAATTCAACAACACAGAGAAATTCGCTAATTTTTTTCATTGTATCAATTCTCAAAGGAAAGCTTCCAATAAGAAAGGACTTTGCTTCTTTTAGCTCTTCCTCTGTAACCTCCTCTTTTTTCATTTTTTCTATCTCTTTAACAATCATCTGAATGACCTTTTTAGTATTTTCTGTCTTTGTCTTAACTTCAATATGAAAATCTCCCGGCATAAGATACGGTGAAAAGATGCTGTAAATTGAATAAGCAAGTCCCTGTTCCTCCCGTATGCTCCTTGCAAGCCTTGATGTAAGTCCTCCACCGCCAAGCAAGTAATTCATAACACTGAAAGCATAATAATCTTGGTCTTTCCTTGATATCCCCTCAAATCCAAGAACAATTGTTGACTGTGTCAAGTCATCCCTTTTGACGAAAATTTCCAAAGGCTTTTCCCTTTTTATGAATTTTGGTGCAAATATCGCTCTATCAGGAGATTTTCCTTCCCATGACTTTATATGCGTCTCCAAAAGTTCTTCCAGTTCCTTTTCAGTGAGGTCTCCGATAATGGAAAAAATCATTTTGTCGGGTTTGTAAAACCTTTCGTAAAAGTTGACAATGTCTTCTCTTTTTAAATCCTTAAGTAATTCTGCCTCTCCCTCAATAGGTCTGCCGTAAGGATGTTCTCCAAAAAGCGCTTTAAGGAATTTTTTACCTGCTATGTATGACGGTTCTTTATCCATCTGCCTTAGAGAATTATCCAGAATGGAGAGCTCTTTTTTAAATTCCTCTTCGGGAAATGTCGGATTCTTAAGGATATCAAAAAACAAAGCAACTGCTTCCTTTAGATGCCTTTTTGTTGTTGAAAGAGTTAGAGCTGTAAAATCAGCTGTAACCTTCTTTTCTATTGATATTGCAAGAAAATCAATAGCATCTTCAATATCCTTTGCAGAGCGGGATTTAGTCCCGTGAGTAAGCAACTGGGCTGTAAGATATGCCTGCGATGGCTTTGATTCATCCAATGGGGATGCGGGAATTAAAACAGTAATATAGACTATGGGAATGCTGTTACGATAGGTATATTTTACCTTTACACCGTTTTCAAGATTGTATGTTTTAAAATCCATGTTAAATGCTCCTGCAAAGTTATAATTGCAAAATATGATAAAAAACAAAGTTATAATTAAAATTCTTTTATTCATTCCGGAATTAAAATCCCCACAGTAAGGTTATCATTTTTAAAATATTTTTGTACTACCCTTTGCACATCATCCTCAGTCACTTTCAAACTATCTTCACGATATTGATTAATCATTCGCCAATTACCAAGAATCTCAAATCTACCAACAAATAAAGCGTGTCCAAAGGCTGAGTCTTGACTGAAAAGAAAAGATGCCTCAACTTGGTTCTTTGCTTTTTCTATCTCCTTTTTTTCAGGCTTTTCATTTTTTAGCTTCTCTATCTCTTCCTTGATTATTTTTTCTGCCTCCTCAATTTTATCCTGCTCTTTAATGTATGCAACAATAAAAAATAGAAAGCCATCCCTGCTTAGCGGAGAATTGGATGTTGAAATGTCAACTGCCAATGATTTTTCTCTTACAAGCTTTCTGTAAAGCCTTGAACTTTTACCCTCTCCCAAGATTGTGCTTAAAATTTCAAGGGAAATACTATCCTTATCAGGATAAGCTGGAACTTTATATGCCATTACAAGCATTGGAAGATGTGTTTGTCTTTTTAGAATAACTCTTCTTTCACCATACTGTTTTGGCTCATATAAAAGTCTTCTTTCAGGATTTTTCTGACATGAGGGAATTGGTTCAAACTTTTCTCTGATGCTTTTTATAATTTCATCGGAGTTAACATCTCCAGCAACAATGATAAAGGCATTGTTTGGGCAATAATATTGTTGATAATGTTTTGCCACATCATCAAGCGTAATTCTCTCTATGTCTTCTGTCCATCCAATTACAGGCTTTCTATAAGGATGAGCCTTGAATGCTGCGCCAATTACTTCCTCAATAATTAGACTCTCTGGGCTGTCCTCATATCTCTGTCTTCTTTCTTCAAGCACTATCTTCTTTTCAAGCTCAAAGTCTTCCTGACTCAAAAGAAGATTAACCATTCTGTCTGATTCAAGGTCTATAGATACATGTAATTTTTGTGGTGCAAACTTTTGATAATAAACAGTATAATCCTTTGTTGTAAAGGCATTATCCACTCCACCATGAGATTGAACAATTTTTGAGAACACATTTCCAGGATAATTTTTACTGCCTCTGAACATAAGGTGTTCCAAAAGATGGCTTATTCCAGACTTTCCCTCCAATTCATCAATAGCACCTACCTTATACCAAACCTGAAAAGTAGCCATTGGAGATGCCTTGTCCTCAATAACAATTAATTTAAGCCCGTTTTTTAATTTTTCTTCCTTTATCTCGCAAAATCCCATAAGTGGAAATAATATAACAAAAAATAAAACTATGGCAAATTTTTTCATTTTAGTCCGTATCTTTCAGCCACCTGCTTAATTGTTTCTTTAAGTGGTCCTAAATCTGAGGATTTAACCACATAGGCATCTGAAGCCCATATAGAAAAATCATCTCTGTAATCATAGGCTGTCAACATAATTACTGGGATATTCGGATTTTTTTCCTTTAACTGTCTTAATACCTGAATTCCATCTACATCCGGCATCATAATATCAAGGGTTACAAGATCAGGCTTTTCCCTCTCAAAAAGCTCAAGAGCTTCTTTGCCTGAGTTAGCTGTTACAACCTCATATCCTTCTTCCTCAAACTCAGCCTTATAAAGCATGAGTATGTTTCTTTCATCATCTACAACCATTATCTTCATACAAATCCTCCTTAAGCAAAAAAGTTTTGCTCAACATCCCTTAAATATTATTTTGAGTCTCTTCATAAACTGGCAAATATATACGAAAAACTGTTCCCTTGTTAAGTTCGCTTTCAACCTCAATTATTCCACCATGCTCCTCAATTATTCTTTTTGATATAGCAAGTCCAAGTCCTGTTCCGCTGGCTTTTGTTGTAAAGAAAGGATTAAAAATTTTCTTCATGTTTTCTTTTGATATTCCTATTCCCGTGTCTTCAACCTCCAATACAACATACTTACTACCTTTATCCCTAATTTCCTCAGGCAAATAACCATTTTTCTTAGCTCTTAAGTAAATTTTACCATTTTTCGTTGCTTCATTGGCATTTGTTAACATATTAAGAAAAACTTCTTTCAATTTATCGTAATTTCCAAGAATTAGAAAATCATCCTCTACTTCCACAAAAAGTTCGTTGTTATTTTCCCGAACTGTAGTTTTTATTAGATTTTCAACGTCTGAGAACATTTTTTTAATACTTAAAGGTTCTTTGCTCATTTCGTATGGCTTCACAAAACTCAGTATCTCTTTCAATATGCTTTCAAGTCTCATGACCTCATCAATAATAACTTTTGTGTATTCCCTCATGTTTTCATCTGTTAGTTGTTTGTGAAGTCTTTTGGCAAATCCACCTACTGCAAGCAAAGGATTTCTGATTTCATGGGCAACCTGTGCTGCCATTTCACCCAAAGCTGCCATTTTTTCCATGACTATAATTTTTTCCCTTAATTTTTTTATCTCAGTTATATCCTTTGCAACATTTATTGTTCCCAGCAATTTTCCAGAATTATCAAAAATTGGAGAGCTTGAAAGAACATAAACTCCGTCAAGATAGTTCTCTTCAAGCTCTCCAACAGATGCTCTCCCTGTTTGAATTGCCCTAAGATGGGGACAAGCCTTAAAAGGTGTTTCGGTTTTATGGAGAAGTTGAAAACATTTTTTACCAATTACTTCGTTTTCACTTAGTTCAATTTTTTTCAAGAAAGAACGATTTACTTTTTTGATAGTAAAATTCTCATCCGTATAGTATATGAGGTCTGTTATGGAATTGAATAGCATATTGAGCTCTTTTTCCGCTCTGTCTACTTTCTCAAATATCCATGCGTTTTCAATTGCTCCAGCTACTTGATCAGCAAAGCCTTTCAGAAAATTGATATCTTGCTCAGTAATAGGCTTTTTTGTATAAAAGTTATCAACCCATATAGCTCCTATGGCTTTGCCCTTTGAAATAAGTGGAACTATTGCATAAGCTTGACTTCCTAATTGCTGAATTATTATTGGATCAGCTTCTTCTTTATGAACATCTTTGATATTATAAACTCTTTTCTCCTTGACTGACTTAACAAGAGGTGTGTTTTCATCAATAGATATGGAAATGTTTTTACATAACCTCTCCAGAAAACTGTCTGCTTCAAGCTCCTGTCTGCTTAGGTCTTCCAAAACCTCAAAAAGCGTTTTTTTCTCCTTTGTCATGCTTGACCATATCTGCCAAGCCTCCTCATAGCTTGATGGACCAACAGCCATGACACCCTTCAATGTGCGAGATTCTTCATCAAGAAGAAACAAAACAGCTCTGTTAAAACCAAGTCCTTCACCCATTGTAATAACAGTTAAAATCATTCTCAAAAGTTTATTTAGCTCTAATGTGCTTCTTACAGCAGAACTGACAAAAAGAATCTTTGCCAGCTCCTCATTCCTTCTTATCAAATCTCTCTCAAGCTTTTTCCTCTCAGTAATGTCTCTAATGATTCTGCTTATGCCTATTACTTGCCCGTTTTCATTCTTAATAGGAGACATTGTAAGACTGACTTCTATGAGTTTGCTTTCTTTGTTAATCATTACTGTCTCAATATCCTTCAGTGTCTCTCCTTGTTTAATTCTTTCAGAGTAGAATTTTTCAACCTCAATTAAAAAATCGGGAATTATTGGTATAGGCTTTCCCAAAATTTCTTCAGCTTTATATCCAAAAATATTCTCAGCACCCTGATTCCATGCGGTTACTATGTTTTCAAGATTGGTTGCAATAATTGCATCTGCAGAACTCTGGATGAGACTTTCAAGATAGCTTTTAAGCTCAGCAGTTTCTTTGAATTTTAAGGATTTGAGAATAATAAGAGATGCAACTCCAGAGAAAAGTTCAGCTAATTTTATGTCCTCATCAGAGAACTCACCATAGCCTTCTTCAGAGTCAATCTTGTTATAAACGAAAATTATTCCTTTTATCGTTTCATGAATTTTCAACGGTATACATATTAAAGAATAGGCAGGAACATCTAATTCTTTGCCTAATAGCTGTTCTCTTCCAAAAGTCTTTACTCTGCCTTCATTTATAACCTCGCTACATAGTCCTCCTTCAATCTTTACAATGTTTTTATCAGTATCAATGTTATATTTAGCAACAGTTTTCAAATTGCCATTTTCAATAATCCTCATCACAGCGCCCTGAGCATTCATAAGCTCTGAAACATGGAAAATCAGCCTTTCAAAAAGCAGTTCAGGTTCTTCGGAGATTTCAAGCAATTTTAAAAGTTCATATAATGCTTCTCTCTCTCTCATAGGCTTAGCTTCCTATAAAGTTCTAAGTATTCATAACAAGACTTCTTCCAAGAAAAATCCCTTTCCATTGCATTAAGTCTCATTTTATTGAATCTTTCCTGAAAATGATATATTTCCAGAAAACGAAATACCGCTTTTTGTAAATCCTCAACTGTATAATTATCAAAGAGAAAGCCTGTTAAGCCGTCTTCAACAGTATCTGCAAGTCCGCCTGTTTTTCTGCAAATTGGAATTGTTCCGTATCTCATTGCAATAAGTTGACTGAGTCCGCAGGGTTCATACTTTGAAGGCACAAGCAATGCGTCAGCTCCTGCATATATTTTATGGGCTAAAACCTCATCAAATCCGATATAAGCAAAAATTTTTGAAGGATACTTATTTTGAAGTTCTCTAATTCTGTTTTCATAATAATTTTCTCCTGTTCCTTCAAACACAAAATTGATTCCTTTCTCTATCAAAGAAGGGACTGCATCTGCAATTAAATCTGCGCCCTTCTGAGACACCATTCTACCTATGAAAGCAACAAGAGGACTATCAAGTGAACCTGTGAGATTGGCTATTTTCATAATCTCTTCTTTGTTTTTCCTTTTATCCTCGATGTTTTCTTTGTCGTAATTTGCAATAATATACGGGTCTTTCTCAGGATTCCAGATTTTATAGTCAATGCCATTTAAAATTCCCGTCAATCTATCCTGTCTTTTTCTTAAAACTCCATCAAGTCCGAATCCAAATTCTGGTGTCAGTATCTCCTTCGCGTAGGTAGGACTAACAGTTGTTATGTAATCGGCATTAAATATTCCAGCCTTTAGGAAGTTTACCATTCCATAAAATTCAAGGCAGTCTATATGAAACATCTCCCAGCCAAAACCTGTCAGTTCAAGCTTATCTTTTGGAAACACTCCCTGATATCCTAAATTATGGATTGTTAATATTGTCTTGGTTTTTTCAAAACAAAGGCATTCTTTGTATAAGGTTTTCAAGTATAATGGAATCAAAGAAGTATGCCAATCGTGGCAATGTATGATGCGGACTTTTAAATCCAAAACTCTACATATCTCAAGAATTGCCCTTGAGAAAAATATGAATCTCTCTGCATTGTCAAGATACTCACCGTAATTTGTGCCATAAAGCTGTTCCCTGTCAAAAAAATCATTATGTTCTATAAAGAATATGTTTCCAGACTTGTCAGGCTTCAATATCAAATTGTCTTCGCTGTCAACATATGCCTTTGCTGAACGGACAGCTCCAAATTTTTTGCTATTTCCTATCTGAACTCCGTAAACTATGCCTACATCTTCAACTTTGTCGGAGAAGTTATTTTTTGTTATCCGATAATAGGGCAAAAAAAGCCTTACATCAACGCCGGCTTTTAAAAATTCTTTAAATAAAGCTCCAACAACATCACCAAGTCCCCCTGTTTTTGAAAAAGGGACGGCTTCTGCTGAAACTAAAGCTACTTTCATGTTTTCGCCTCCCGCATAAACTTGGCAGCCTCTTCAGGAGGAGTTGGATTTATATAAAATCCTGAACCCCATTCAAATCCTGCAAGCTTTGTAAGTTTTGGAATAATCTCAATATGCCAGTGATAGTATTCGTTATCTTCATTGTTAAATGGTGAAGTATGAAGAACATAGTTGTATGGCGGAGTTTCCAAAACCGCATCAAGCTTTTTCAGGGTTGTCTGCAAAGCATCTGCTAAAAGCATAAAGCTCTTATCTCTTGGTTCAAATCTTGATTCATGCCTTTTAGGCAAAATCCATGTTTCAAAGGGTTCTCTTGGAGCAAAAGGTGCTATAACAATATAAGCCTCATTTTGATATATCAATCTTTTTTCAGCCTCAAGTTCCTGTGCAATTATATCGCAAAATAAACATCTGTCTCTAAGCTCAAAATGTCTTTTGCAATAAAATATCTCTTCTGCTACATGATGTGGAACAATTGGTAAAGCAATAAGCTGGCTATGGGAGTGTTCAATGGTTGCTCCTGCTGACTCGCCTTCATTTTTAAAAATCATCACATACTTGAATCTCACATCCTTTTTAAGGTCAGTAATTCTAAAATAATATGCCCATAAAACATCTTCAACAGCCTTAAGAGGCATTGTTGAGAGTGATGCAAGGTGATCAGGTGTTTCAACGATTACCTCATGGGCACCAATTCCGTTCATTTTGTCATAAACACCCTCTCCCCTTTTATTCAGGTCTCCATGAATCTGAAGTGCTGGGAATTTATTTGGAACAACCCTTAATGACCAACCAGGAGTATTGGGAGCTGTGTTTGGAGGTCTGAAAGCTATTATTTCATTTGGTGCAGTATGCTCATTACCCGGACAAAAAGGGCAGAAACCTTTGACCTTTCTTTTCTGGCTTACAGGAGTAAAATCAGATGGTCTTTTACCCCTTTCAATAGCAATTATTACCCATCTTCCAGATACAGGATCTCTTCTCAATTCAGACATAGTCCACCCTCCAATTTTGATATTAATGATGAATGTTCAGCATTGACTTAAAGCATCAACAAAAATTCAACATTCATCATTCATAAGCTTTTTTGTATAATTATATCATTATGGCAAAACTTTTTCATTACAAAATTATTAATGATGCCTTTGGTGACCCATGCGTTTTTATTAAACTTTTAAGAGAAAAAAGAGCATTACTTCTTGATGTAGGAGATATAAGAAAAATTCCATTTAATGAATTACTTAAGGTAAGTGATATCTTTGTCACCCATACCCATATTGATCACTTTATTGGCTTTGACCAAGTATTGAGGGCAATTTTAAGAAGAGAAGAACCACTCAGAATCTATGGTCCTGAAAATATCATTGATTGTGTATGGGGAAAACTAAGGGGTTATACATGGAATCTTGTTGCAGATTATCCCTTAAAAATTGAAGCCTATGCCATCAAAGGAAGTGAGATGAAAGTTGCACGATTTATAGCATCTAAAGGTTTTGAAATAGAGACAACATATTCAGTGCAGATAGTGGATAACATCATTCTTAATGAGCCGTTATTCAAAGTAAAAGCAATTGAGTTATCGCATGGAATTCCTGTAATAGCTTATGCAATAGAAGAAGATTTCCATATAAATATCAATAAAACTGAACTTGAAAAACATGGCTTTCAAATAGGTCCGTGGCTTGGAGAGTTAAAAAAAATAATTAAAGCAAATTACGAGTATAACGCTGAAACAATGCTAAAACCTAAAACAGATAATTCAAATATTCCAATACAAACTCCAAAGGGTGCTATACCATTTGAAGAACTTTTTAATATTCTGTTGATAACAAAGGGAGAAAAAATTTCCTATGTAATGGATGTTGCCCCAATTGATGAAAATATTGAGAAAATAATCCAATTTGTAAGTGGTTCGGACATCCTCTTTTGTGAAGCCTTTTTTTTAAATAGAGACAGAGAGAGAGCTTTGGAAAGAAATCATCTTACAGCTTGGGTAACTGGAAAAATTGCAAGGGAAGCAGGTGTTGGGGAGTTAAAAATATTGCACATTTCTCCAAAATACATTGACAACCCCGAAGAAGTCTACAGAGAGGTAGAGCTATCAAAAAAAGGCATTTTACAGCAAAGTTAGTTATTTTTATAATTGTGCTAATATCCTCCACAATGCTTATCATCAGTGGATATTTTTTATATAAAAATGCACGAAATGCTACAGAAGAAGCTCTAAAGATGCAAGCAATTGGAATTACTGTAACTCTCAACAGCCTTATTCAAAATTTAAATCCGAATCAGCTTCAAACAGAAGGAAGCATCATTATGTCTCAAATGCTTATTGATGAAAGATGGGAAGGTATAGCATTTCTTGCCCTCTATGATATTGAAGGAAAAGTAGTGCTTCATTCAAATCCTCTTCTAATTGGAAAGCAATTTAAAGAGATTAAAAACATCCTCTCATCCCCAAGCCCTTATTATCACAGAATTGTTTTAGGAACAGGAGAAGAAGTTTTTGTGTCTGATACAAAGATAAACTTTTTAAATAAATCCCATATACTTAGAGTTGCTCTCCATCCATATCCAGCAGAGGAACTGCTAAGAACAGCAAAAGCCCATTTAATATTTATTTCAATCTCCGCAGTACTTATATTGTTAAGTGGTATACTCGCAATCTTTGTGGTTGCAAAAATTGAAAAGATGCAAAATAGAATGAAGGAACTTGAAAATCTATCCATGCTCTCAAGAGTTTTGGCACATGAAATAAGAAACCCTCTCGGAAGCATAAAGGGATTTGCCCAGTATTTGAGAAAGCTCGCAGATAGTGAATCATTGACAGAGTCTCGTAGCTCATCAATCAAAGAATATCTTGATATCATCATAAAAGAAAGCCTTAGACTTGAAAGGCTTACCAATGAACTTTCAAACTATGCAAATCCTCACAATGTTATGCTTACTGAATTCAACCTTGTAGAACTTTTGAAAGAAGTAACAATGCCATTTTTAAATCAGGGCGAAAATCAAATAATCATTGAAGCTGAAAACATAGAAATAAAGACTGACAGAGATAAACTTAAACAGATTCTCACAAATATAATTCAAAATTCTGTTGACGCATTGGCAGAGGCAGATGAAAAAACAATTTATATCAAAGCTAAAAGCCTCAATGGTAAAATAGAAATTGAAATCAAAGATACAGGCACAGGAATGGATGAAGAAACACAAAGGCAGGCTACTGAACCATTTTTTACAACTAAACCAAAGGGAACAGGATTAGGACTTTCAATAGTGACAAGGCTTTGCGAGATTTTAAAGATAGAATTTCGGATAAAAAGTGAAAAAGGAAAAGGAACTACAGCATGGCTCATAATACCAAAATCCTTATAGTTGAAGACGATATATCCTTTGCCTCATTTTTGGAAACTATCCTTCAAGACGAAGGCTATAATGTAAAAGTCTTTCATGACCCAGAGCTTGCTCTTAAATCATTAACAGCCTTTTATCCTCAGCTTGTGATAACTGATTTAAAAATGCCAAAGATGGATGGAATAAATTTTATTGAAAAGGCAAAAGAGCTTTTGCCCCATACAGCATTCATTATTGTTACTGCATTTGGCACAATACCATCAGCAGTTGAGGCAATGAAAAAGGGAGCAATAGACTATATAACAAAACCCCTTCCATCACCTGAAGAATTTCTGGAAACAGTTAAAAAAGTTATCTCAACCGCAGAACCTCATAAACAAATTGAATCCGATGAAGTGCCCTATGAAATTCTATTTGCAGGAATTGAGGATATTTACAGCATAGTTAAAGAAGTCGCCAAAACAGACACAACCCTAATTTTATACGGAGAGACAGGAACAGGTAAGTCTGCTGTAGCAAAGGCAATTCATAGAATGAGCGGAAGAAAAGGTGCATTTGTAGAAATAAACTGCGCTTCCATCCCAGAATCCCTAATAGAGTCAGAGCTTTTCGGATACGAAAAGGGAGCATTTTCTGGAGCAGTTAAACAGAAACCGGGGAAAATAGAGCTTGCAAAGGATGGCACCCTTTTCCTTGATGAAATTGGAGAGCTTTCAATGGCAGTTCAGGCAAAATTTTTAAAAGTGCTTCAAGACAAAAGCTTTGAAAGACTTGGTGGACTTCAATCAATAAAAACAAATGCCAGATTTATAACTGCCACGAATAAAAACTTGAAACAGATGGTTAAAGATGGAAAATTCAGGGAAGACCTTTATTTCAGGCTAAATGTTTTTCCTATATCAATTCCTCCGTTAAGAGAAAGGAGAAACTCTATTATAAAAATTGCCGAATACATCTTGGAAAAAATAAGTCTAAGACTTGGCAAGGAAAGAAAAAAACTTAGTAACGAATCCATTACATTGCTTAAAACATATACTTTTCCCGGTAACATTCGGGAGCTTGAAAACATGCTTGAAAGGGCTGTGATTCTCTCAGGAAATAAAATAGAAATTGAACTGAAACCTGAAGATTCAAATACACAGCAAGAGCAAGTTGAAGATTTAAAAGCATTGGAGAAAAATGCAATCATTGAAGCCTTGAAAAAAACTGGTGGAAATAAAAAACAGGCTTCCAAAATTCTTGGAATATCTCTCAGAACGCTTTATTATAAAATAAAAGAATACGGAATTGAGTAGCTCTGCTTTTTTAATATTCTTTCCAGCCGTATTTTCCAATAAGCGGAACAAAGGCTACTGGAATCAGATAATGTTTTTCCAGCTCTCCATGCCTTTTTATTGCCTTAAGCAAATACTGGGAGTATCTCTCTCCTGTTGGAGCAACTATAATGCCCTCTTCTT
The DNA here is from genome assembly GCA_041640755.1 of Thermodesulfovibrio sp. Lineage (GTDB taxonomy): Bacteria > Nitrospirota > Thermodesulfovibrionia > Thermodesulfovibrionales > Thermodesulfovibrionaceae > Thermodesulfovibrio. The sequence goes on from JBEPZQ010000022.1 coordinate 13,542, forward strand.
TAAGCTGAGAAACAAGCGGTTCTGGAATATCTGGAGTAGCTGCTGTAATTATAATTCTATCAAATGGTGACAATTCAGGCAAACCCTCTGTGCCATCCCTTACATAAACTTTAATGTTGTTGTATCCCAATTTCTCAAATCTCTTTTTTGCCTCTTCAGCAAGGGCTTGAATTCTCTCTATTGTATGCACTTCCTTTACAAGCTCAGCAAGTATTGCTGCCTGATATCCAGAGCCTGTGCCTATTTCAAGAACTTTTTCGTCACCTTTCAGTTCAAGGAGCTCTGTCATTAAAGCGACAATATATGGTTGGGAAATTGTTTGACCATGTCCTATTGGAAGGGCTCTGTCATCATATGCATCGTCAATAATTTCCTCTGGAACAAAAAGATGTCTTGGAACTTTTTTCATTGCTTCAATAACACGCTTGTCCCTTATACCCCTTTCAACAATTTGTGTTTCAACCATCCATTCTCTTAATTTTTGATATCTATCCATGCTACTACTCCTTTTACTCTAAAAATGAATACTTCTTTACACAGCTTTTTCACATTTGACTATGACCAACTTTTAATCTGTAATTAATTATACAATTCACAACCAAAGCTTGCAACTGGACAATAATCCCCCAAAAATAGCGATAGAAATCCAATAATTGGCATAACCATTTGAAAATTTATGTTTTTTGCTGTCATTGCGAGCATCCGAAGGATGCGAAGCAATCTCATTCCATATTGAAGGAAAGACGAGATTGCTTCGGGCACTTCGTGCCCTCACGATGACAAAGGAAGGGGTCATTGCGAGCCTGTCGTTTATTTTTTCCGTCATTGCGAGCCTGCCGACAGGCAGGCGAAGCAATCTCGTCTTTTGCCTTTTACGTCTCACGTCTTACGTTATTACATCATATTAGAGACTGCTTCGCCACATCGAGTGGCTCGCAGTGACGAATTGTTGGATTTCTACGCTGTCGCT
>JBEPZQ010000023.1:0-2138 GCA_041640755.1 Thermodesulfovibrio sp.
AGGAACAACACTACACATTCGTATATGAATATCTTACACCAGCTGCCTGCGATGGTATAGTTAATGGAAAGAACAGAACAGGACTCTGCAACACCCAGTATGTGAAATTCGGTGGTGCTTATGAGATTACAAAGGACCTCAAGGCAGAGCTCTATGGCTACTGGTTAAGAGCCCACAGAGCAGTTGCTATCAATAAGTACAGTGAAACATCCAAGAAGCTCGGCTATGAAGTTGATGCAAAGGTAACTTACAATATTGACAAAGGACTCACATACTTTGTTGAGGGTGGTTACTTCTGGCCCGGCGATGCTTACAAGCTCAGCAATGGTAAAGACCCAGATGATGCTTGGGGTGTAAGGCACGGCATCGTCTTAAAGTTCTAAATTAACCAAAATATACCGTGTCCGCTCTAAGGCGGTGGCTCTGCCACCGCCTTTTTTATTGCCCACTTCTCGTTATTGTGAGGACTTCCCCTCATCGTCATTGCGAGGGTGCGTTAGCACCCGAAGCAATCTCGTCTTTCTAATCCCGTTACAAAAAGAGAGATCACTTCGGCTTGCTTCGCAAGCCTCGTGATGACAAAAAGGGGGTCATTGCGAGGGCATCCCCTTCTCGTCATTGCGAGGAGCGTCAGCGACGAAGCAATCTCGTCGTCATAGTGCCATAGAGCGACAGTGCTACAGAGCGATAGCGTGTCAATTTCAGAGATTGCATCGGCATCCTTACGGATGCCTCGCAATGACGGTGAAGCGTGTCCCTGCGAGCCACTGCTTCACACTGTCACTGCGAGCCACTCAATGTGGCGAAGCAGTCTCTGATATTCGTAAAAAGTGAAAAGTAAGACTTAAAAGGCAAAAGACGGGATTGCCACGCCTCACCTTCGGTGAGGCTCGCAATGACAGAAAAAAATAATCGGTTATGCTCGCAATGACTGAAAAAATATTTATTCAAATGGATATAGCAAATTTTAAATTTCTATCGCTGTTTTTCGGTTAATTTTTTACTATGAGCGAAAATGTTGTGCTCTGGATATAACATGTGCATATATTCATCCTTTAGGATTTTTTGAGGCTCGCCGAAGCATACCATTTTTTTGTTTAGGCAAAGAAGGCATTTAGACTCATGGGCAAATGTTGCGATATCATGGGTGACAACTAAAATTGTCATCTGAAAATCTCTATTCAAAAGCTCAAGAATGTCCAATAAATCATCCCTTGAATTAGGGTCTATGCCTGTTGTAGGTTCATCCAGAATTAAAATCTTTGGCTTTGGAGATACTGCCCTCGCAAGAAAAGCCTTTTGTCTTTCGCCTCCAGAAAGTTCTCTTAAAGGTTTTTTTCTTAAATGAGATATCTTAAAAACATCCATTGCCCATTCAATATCATCTTTTTTGCCTTTTTGGACACTTATTTTGACCAGCTCTTCTACGGTGATTGGCATTTCAAAGATGCTTTGAGATATTCTTTGGGGAAGATATCCAATAGGCTCATATTTGAGATACTCTTCAGGTCTTTTACCGTAAATAAGCACCTCTCCTTTTGTGGGTTTAATTATTCCAAGAATTAATCTGAGCAGAGTGGTTTTACCAGCTCCATTTGGTCCAACTATTCCAAGATAACAGCCTTCGTTTATATTGAGGTTAATATTCTCAAGAATTGTAATCCCATTGACTGAATAGCTAACATTGGAGAGAGTAATTAAATATTGCGTTTTAAATCTTAATTTTAAAGTTTGGGTATCCATCAATTCAGTGTTCAATGCTCATTTTTTTGCATTGTAATGCAATGGATAATAGATTTAGATTGGATTTCATGACTTCTATGTAATCGCTATTTGATTTTGTATGATACGTATTAAAATTTAAAATTTTTGCCTTTGTCTCTTCTGAAAGCGCTCTTGCAAGTTTTTCTCCTTCAGGTTCTGAAATTATGTATTCTATGGATTTGTTTTTCATCAATTCTTTGATCCTTTTAATATGTTTAGGTGAAGGTTCTTGTTCAGGCTCATGAACAATAAAGTATGCATTAAAGCCATATCTTGCTGATAGGTAATTTAAAAACTCATGTGTTGAAACAATATCTTGCAGTTTACATCCAGAGAGAGTTTCTCTGTATACTTGCTCCATTTCTTTTAATTTC
>JBEPZQ010000023.1:2148-14029 GCA_041640755.1 Thermodesulfovibrio sp.
AAAATTTTTATCAATAATATCCTTGTTTTGAGGAGAAATTTCAATTGCCTTTTCTTTTATGATTTTTAAAATTTCTTTAGCAAAGATTGGGTCTAACCAGATATGAGGGTCTATTTCATCGCTGGCAGAGTATTTTTTTAATGGCAAACTGTCCTGTATTCTAACTACTTTAACACCTTTCTGAATAAGGTCTTCTCTAATTTTATCAATCCATCTATCTACATCAGTATTGCCAAGATAGATAACCATTGTTGCATTGTGTAATTTCTGAATGTCCTTTAATGAAGGCTCAAATTCATGAGGGTCAATACCTGCAGGGATAATTGACTCTACTTCAGCATTAGGTAAAATCTGTTTTGTAAAATGCTCAAGGGCAAAAAGGCTTGTGTAAATTTTGAGAGATGTTTCTTGTTTTTCTGTTTTTTTTGCACAGGAAAATAAAAGGGTGAACAATAAAAGGGTGCAAAGAGTAAGTGCTAAGGGATGATAATTTTTTTTAAGGAAAAGGATTTTAAAATTCATATCTCCCCCTTTCATATAATAAAAAAAGAGTTCACATTGACTTGCTTCGCAAGTTTCGTGACGAGAGAAATTTACAACTGTGAATCTTCGAAGGAGCGAAGCATTCCTTAAAATTCTTTAAGAAGTAAGACTTAAAAGGCAAATGATTAGATTGCCACGCCTGCCTGTCGGCAGGCTCGCAATGACAGAAAAAATAATCGGTGAGGATAGCAATGACAGAAAAAATAAAAAGGCAGTCCTGCAATGTTCCTCTCTTCGTCATTGCGAGGGTGTCTGAGCACCCGAAGCAATCTCGTTTTTTTCTTCCATTAGGAACGGGATTGATTCGGAATCCTAACGGATACATCGCAATGACAGAAAAATAAGTAGTTGCGAGGGGCTTTAGTCCCAACACGATATCAAAAGAGTTTGCTTCACTATATTCGCAATAACAGCCTGCAAAAGTTTTCATATAAAAATCGCTTAATCTACATTGAGAATATATCTTTGAGCTTATCCTTAAATCCTTTTGAACTTTTCTTGATTTCCTCGCCAGATACTCGGGCAAATTCTTCAAGAAGCTCTCTCTGTCTTTCATTGAGTTTTTTGGGAACATCAATATAAACAGTCACAATTTGGTCACCCCTGTGTGTTGCTCCAACTCTTGGCAAACCTTTTCCCTTAAGTTTAAATGTTGCTCCTGATGGAGTTCCAGCTGGGATTGTTATTTTTTCTTTGCCATTTAATGTTGGCACTTCTATCTCACCACCGAATACAGCTTTGACAAAGGATATTGGCATCTTGTAGTGAATATTTGTTCCTTCCCTTTTGAATAATTCGTGTTCTTTGACTTCAATGTAAATATAAAGGTCACCTCTTGGTCCGCCAAACTCGCCAAGTTCTCCTTCGCCTGTTACTTTTAATTTTGTTCCTGTATCAACACCGGGTGGTATTTTTACAATTAAAGAATGTTCAACTTTTACTTTACCCAATCCTTCGCATTCAGGACAGGGGTCTTTTATAATTTTTCCTTTGCCACCGCATTTATTACAACTCTTTGATACTGAAAAAAATCCTTGTGTATATCTAATATATCCAGTGCCTCCACAGGTTGGGCATATAATAGGTGAGGTTCCAGGCTTTAATCCACTTCCATTGCAGTATTTACATTCTTCCCACCGCTTGTATTTGATCTCTTTCTCCACACCAAATGCGGCATCTTCAAGGGTGATTTTAATGTCATATCTTAAATCAGCTCCTCGTGTGGGTCTATCTTTTTTAAATCCAAAAGCTCCAAAGAAGTCTTCAAATATGTCCTCAAATATGTCTGTAAATGTTGTGTTATAAGTTTGATAGCCAAATCCTCCATTGGGACCTTCTGGAGTTCCGTATCTGTCAAAATTTGCTCTTTTTACAGGGTCTGACAGGCATGCATAGGCTTCATTAATTTCTTTGAATTTTTCCTCTGCTTCTTTATCTCCGGGATTTAAGTCAGGATGATATTTTTTAGCAAGGCGCCGGAACGCCTTTTTGATCTCCTCTTGAGAGGCGTCCCGGCTAACTCCTAAGATGCTGTAGTAGTCTTTCATTTATTATCCTTATCCTCTACCTCAGCTTCTATGACATCGTCTTCTTTTTTGCTCTGTGATGCTCCAGATGTTCCTGCACCAGCTGATGCTCCAGCTTTCTTGTAAAGTTCTTCAGCAATTCTGTGAGATGTCCTTGCCAACTCATCAATTGCAGCTCTTATTTCGTTGACATCGTTGCTTGTATCCTTTATCTTTCTGCATTTTTCAATAGCTTCCTCAATTCTCTTTTTCTCATCTTCTGGAACTTTATCTCCCATATCTCTTAAAGTTTTTTCAACTGTGTAAATCATGTTGTCAGCATCGTTTCTTGCCTCTGCAAGTTGTTTTTTGCGTCTGTCTTCTTCTGCATGGGCTTCAGCTTCCCTTATCATTTTCTTAATCTCTTCCTCTGTAAGTCCGCTTGATGCAGTTATTTTTATTGATTGTTCTTTACCTGTAGCAAGGTCTTTTGCAGAGACATGAAGTATTCCATTAGCATCTATGTCAAAAGTCACCTCTATCTGCGGAACACCTCTTGGTGCTGGTGGAATTCCTGTAAGTTCAAACACACCAAGTAGTTTGTTGTCAGCAGCCATTTCTCTTTCACCCTGATAGACTTTTATTGTAACAGCTGTCTGATTATCTGCAGCGGTTGTAAATATCTGGGACTTTTTAGTTGGTATTGTGGTATTTCTTTCAATAATTTTTGTAAATACACCACCAAGTGTTTCAATTCCAAGAGAAAGAGGTGTTACATCAAGAAGAAGAACTTCTTTTACTTCTCCCTTAATAATTGCTGCTTGAATTGCTGCACCCACTGCAACAACTTCATCAGGATTAACTCCTTTGTGAGGGTCTTTTCCAAAATACTCTTTAACGACTTGCTGAACTCTTGGAGTTCTTGTCTGTCCGCCGACTAAAACCACCTCATCTATATCTTTTTGAGAAAGACCTGCATCTGATAGTGCTCTTTTACATGGTTCAAGAGTTCTTTCAACCAAGTCTTCAACAAGCTGTTCAAACTTAGCTCTTGAAAGCTTCATAAGTAGATGTTTTGGTCCTGAAGCATCAGCAGTTATAAAGGGAAGATTTATCTCAGTTTCCATTGCAGAGCTGAGTTCAATTTTAGCCTTTTCAGCAGCCTCTTTAAGTCTTTGAAGAGCCATCCTGTCCTTTCTTAAATCAATTCCCTCCTGCTTTTTGAATTCATCTATAAGCCAATCCATTATTTTTTGGTCAAAATCATCACCACCAAGATAGGTATCTCCATTAGTTGCCTTGACTTCAATAACTCCTTCTCCTATCTCAAGTATTGATATATCAAATGTTCCACCGCCGAGGTCATACACTGCGATTTTTTCCTCTTTTTTCTTATCAAGTCCATAAGCTAAGGCTGCTGCTGTAGGCTCGTTTATAATTCTCAAAACATTTAGCCCTGCAATTCTACCAGCATCCTTTGTTGCCTGTCTTTGACTATCATCAAAGTAAGCAGGAACAGTGATAACAGCCTCTGTTACAGGCTCTCCAAGATAGTCTTCAGCTGCCTGTTTTAGTTTTTGAAGGATCATTGCAGATATTTCTGGTGGAGAATATCTTTTTCCCATTATCTCTACATGGGCATCTCCATTTGGTGCTTCAACTATTTTGTATGGAAGTTTCTTTTTAGCCTCCTGAACCTCTGGAGAGTTGTATTTTCTACCCATAAGTCTTTTTATTGAAAATATAGTATTTTCAGGGTTTGTTATTGCCTGTCTTTTTGCAATCTGACCAACAAGTCTCTCTCCTTTGTCAGTAAAGGCAACAACAGATGGCGTTGTTCTTTGCCCTTCTTGATTTGGAATTACAACAGGCTCACCGCCTATAACAACAGCAACAACAGAGTTCGTTGTACCGAGGTCTATTCCTATTGCCTTACCCATAATTAAGCCTCCTTTTTTTAATTTTCAGCACCCGATGGGTGCGATGAACCCTCTTCTGAGGGTTTAGGTTTTTTAGAGACTACCACAAGGGGTTCTCTAAGAAGTTTATCTTTATAAGTATAACCTTTTCTTAGTTCATCAACAACAATATTCTCATCCATTTCATCAGTCTCTAATGTGCTTATTGCATGATGAACCTCTGGATTAAAGCCTTGCCCAATTGTTTCAATTGGCTTGACGCCGTATTTTTCAAGAATTCTAAAAAATTCTTTTAAGGTATTCTCTATACCTGCCTTCATGCTCTCAACATATTTTGAACTATCCACCCCAGAGGCATGTTTTATAGCAAGTTCAAAGTTATCAATAATCGGTAAAAGGTCTTTGATAATTTTTTCATGCGCATAGTTTGTAAGCTCTTCCCGTTCTTTTTGAACCATTTTTTTGTAGTTTTCAAACTCAGCATAAAGCCTCAAGTATTTCTCCTTCATTTCAGCAAGTTCCATTTGAAGCTCTTCTGCTACATCTCTTGGTTTGTCTTCTAATGCTGCACCTTCATATTTTAACTGTTCAACTTCTTTATTTATATCTTCCATATCTGCCTCCTATTCAGATAATGTATTAGTTAAGGATTTTGCCAGAGCATTTACAAGCATTATAGCTTTTTGATAGTTCATTCTTTTTGGTCCGACAAGAGCAATCACTCCTAAAGATATATCCCTTTCTTTGTAGGGCGAAGCTATAATGCTTAAACTCCTAAATTCTTCAATTGGATTTTCTTCGCCAATTATAATTTTTAAATCATCTTCTTCAGAAACATTCTCAAAAAGCTTTATTAAAAGATGCTTGTCCTGAATTGTTCTTGCAATTTCTCTAAGTCTGTTAATATCCGAAAAATCAGGAAGATGCATTATGTGGTAAAATCCAGATATAAAAACATCTTCCCTTGAAAAGTAAAGAGCTTCATTGCACATTTTTAAAATTTTTGAAATAATCTTATCCCAAAAAATCTTCTCTTGTTTAAGCCTAATAAATAAATCAGCTCGGATTTCATCAATAGTTTTACCCTGATAATTCGTGTTTACAAATTCAGCCAATCGGTTCAAATCTTGCTGAGTAATTTCAGGATATGCTTTTATATATTTGTTTTTCACAATGCCTTTATCGTTTACAATTACGGCTATAACAATATCGTCTTTAAACTTTATAAAATCAACCCTGTACAATGCTGTTTTGTCAGTTTCAGGTAAAAGAACAAGCCCAAGATATTTGGTAATCTGAGACAGGCTTTGAGTAGCCTCAAGGAAAAGAGAGTTCATGTCGTTTCTAAGCTTTTTAAGCCTTTTTGTCAGTTCTTCAATATACTTTCTTATTTCTCCCGATTGGGAAGTCAATGCTTCTTCTAATATATAATTCACATAAAACCTATAGGCTTTATCTGTAGGTATTCTTCCAGCAGATGTGTGAGGTTGATAAAGAAAACCCTCGTCTTCTAAATCAGCCATAATATTCCTTATTGTAGCAGAGCATACATTGAATCCGTATCTTTTCATGATGTATCTGGAACCTACTGGTTCAGGTTTTTCAATGTAGGATTCTACTACTGCCCTTAATACTTTTCTTGCTCTGTCGTCCATTGTTATTCTTTCCATTTTAGCACTCCCTATTGCTAAGTGCTAACATTTAAAATTATCATGAAATAGCTCTTAAAGTCAATTATATCTGAATTTTAACCTAAATTGAGCGATTTTTTATAGAAGACCTGAGTTAGCCTGTTGTTGCAAGGCATTCTTGATTTTTGTTCTTGCGAGGACTTTCTTCTCTGCCATTGCAATGAGCGAGACCCTTTAGCCTATCATTGCGGGATATCTCTTTATCGTCTTTGCGAGGTCTTTCCTTCATCGTCATTACGAGGATTCTCCTTCCAAGTCAATGCGAAGGATGAAGTCCCGAAGCAATCTTGTCGCTTATTCTCCAATAAAGAAGAGGATTCGTCTTAATAGGAAATAATCTATAACCAAAACAATACAAAATCCATCATTCACAATTCACTATTAACTAACAACCAATCAGAGACTGCTTCGCCTCCTTCGGAGGCTCGCAGTGACGGTGTGGGTAATTGCCACGCTATCGCCGCAACAAGAGGCTCGCAGTGACACACTACTCCGTCATTGCGAGGCATCCGTTAGGATGCCGAAGCAATCTCTGAAATCTCCATTTTTTTGCTCGCAACAAGAGGCTCGCAGTGACGATGTGTTGGATTACTTCGGTTCGCTCGCAACAAGTAAGCTCGCAATGCCGCGTGTCAATATCTTTTTTTGGGATTTATCTCAAATTTGACTTGTCCAAACTTAAAAGTTTAACATTAATAGTATGAGCACGCCTGAGTTTGTTCATCTACATCTTCATACTGAGTACAGCCTTCTGGACGGAGCTATTAGAATTAATGAGTTGATTTCTCAAGCAAAAGCTTATGGAATGTCTGCAGTTGCTATAACTGATCATGGAAATCTTTTCGGTGCTGTTGAATTTTTCAAAAAAGCCACAAAAGCCGGCATAAAACCAATAATTGGTTGTGAAGTATATATTGCTCCAAAAAGTCGATTTGAGAAGACAAAAATTAATAAAGATCCAGTCATGCCTGAGGAAGCATCCTTTCACCTTACACTTCTTGCTGAAAATGAAGATGGTTACAAAAATCTAACAAGACTTGTAACTCGTTCTTATACTGAAGGTTTTTATTATAAGCCAAGAATTGATATGGAACTTTTAAGTCAACACAGCAAAGGACTTATTGCTTTATCTGGATGTCTCAAAGGTGAAATTCCTTACAGTATAGTTCATGAAAAGATTGAAAGGGCATACAATACAGCAAAGCAGTTAAAAGACATTTTTGAAGAAAACTTTTATCTTGAGATTCAGCCAAATAGCATTCCTGAACAGGCTATAGCAAACAAGGGATTGATTGAGATTTCAAAAAAATTTGATATTCCAGTTGTTGCAACAAATGACTGTCATTATCTGCATAGAACAGATGCTAAGGCTCATGAAATTTTGCTTTGCATTCAAACAGGCAAAACTATAAAGGAAGAAAAGAGACTTAAGTTTCAGGTAGACGAGTTTTATTTTAAATCGCCTGAAGAGATGTATTCTGCCTTTTCAGAAATCCCAGAGGCTTTAAAAAATACTCTATTTATTGCTGAGAAATGTAACTTTACTTTTAACCTTAATGGTTATAAAATGCCCGTATATCAGGTTCCTGAAGGCTATACTGATGAGCAGTATTTAAGAGAGCTTGCATTTAAAGGGCTTAATGAGAGATTTAGAGGCAATCCTCCTGATGAGTATCTGAAAAGACTTGAAATGGAGCTTGATGTTATAACAAAGATGGGCTTTTCATCATATTTCCTTATTGTGTGGGATTTTATAAATTATGCCAGAAGCAAAAACATCCCTGTAGGACCGGGAAGAGGCTCTGCTGCAGGAAGCCTTGTTGCATATGCATTGAAAATTACAGATATTGACCCAATAAAATACGGCCTACTTTTTGAAAGATTTTTAAATCCAGAAAGAATAAGCATGCCAGATATAGATGTTGATTTTTGCAAAGACCGTCGTGAGGAAGTAATTCAATATGTATCTGATAAATATGGAAAGGACAGGGTTGCTCATATTATAACTTTTGGAACTATGGCATCAAGAGCTGTTGTAAGGGATGTTGGAAGAGCCTTGAATATTCCTTACGCAGATGTTGACAAGATTGCTAAGATGATTCCCTTTGCCTGTCCTTCACTTAATTCAGCCCTTGAGTTAGAGCCCAGATTGAAAACTTTGTATAACAATGATGCAAAGGTCAAAGAACTTATAGACATAGCTTTAAGACTTGAAGGGCTTGCAAGGCATGCATCACAGCATGCAGCTGGAGTAGTAATATCTCCTATCCCCCTTGAAGACCTTACTCCGCTTTACAAAAATCCCGGCGAAGAAATAATAATTACGCAGTTTGATATGAAATCTCTTGAGGATGTCGGCCTTGTCAAATTTGATTTCCTTGGGCTTAAGACACTTACGGTAATTGACAATACAATCAAATACGCTCTTCAACAAGGAAAACATATTGATATCCAAAATATTCCGCTTGATGATAAAGAAACATACAAACTTCTCTCAGATGGCGAAACAATCGGAGTATTCCAGCTTGAAAGTAGAGGTATGAGAGAACTGCTCCAGAGACTTCAGCCAGAGAGATTTGAAGACCTTATAGCAGTCGTTGCTCTTTACAGACCGGGTCCACTTGGCTCAGGAATGGTGGATGATTTTATAAAAAGGAAAAAGGGGTTGGTTCCAGTAGAGTATGACCTTCCGGAACTTCAAGACATTTTAAATGAAACATATGGCGTTATTCTATATCAAGAGCAGGTAATGAAGATAGCTAATAAAATTGCAGGATTTAGCATGGGACAGGCAGATGTTCTCAGAAAAGCTATGGGTAAAAAGATTCCCGAGCTAATGGCGAGCTTAAAGGAAGATTTTGTAGAGGGAGCAGTAAAGAATGGCGTGTCCCGTGAAAAGGCAGAATCCCTTTTTAATTTAATGGCAGCCTTTGGTGAGTATGGCTTTAATAAATCCCATTCTGCAGCCTATGCCTATCTCTCATACATTACTGCCTATTTAAAAGTTCATTATCCTGTAGAATTTTTTGCCGCAAACCTCTCAAATGAAATGGGAGATACAAACAAGCTCGTTAAGTTTATCAATGAATGCAAGCAATGGGGCATTGAAATAAAAGGTCCTGATATAAACGAATCTGATAGAGCGTTCATTGTTAGTGAAAATTCAATACGATTCGGACTTGAGGCTGTTAAGGGAGTTGGTGGCTCAGCTCTTGAGAGTATTCTTAAGGAGAGAAAAAAGGGCAAGTTTAAATCCATGACAGATTTTCTTTCCAGAGTTGATACCAGAAAGGTAAATAAAAAAGTCATTGAGTCATTAATTAGGGCAGGAGCATTTGATTCTCTTTATTCTGCATATCTGCCTCATAAAGCAAGGGCTTTAGCAATGCATGAGCTTGTAACTTTTAAAGGTGGCTCAACAGCAGCGCTATTTTTTGATTCGGAGAATGTAAAAGAATGGGATCACTCAACGCTTTTGAACGAAGAAAAAAACTCACTTGGATTTTATCTTAGCGGTCATCCTCTAAAACCCCTAAGACCTGCTTTAAATAAAAAAGGCATATCAACCATAGCAGATATATTTGATACAGCTGAGGATGAATTTATTGAAGGAACTGATGAATCGCAAGAAGTAAACATTGCTGGGATTGTTGAAGAGGTTAAGAGCAAGGCAAAAGAAAAAGGTGTCACAGGTTATATTACAATAGAAGATGAAACTGGAAGAATGGAGGTTGTTATCTATCCTGAACTTTTCAAAAAATGCAGTGATATTTTAAAAGAGACAAAAACAATTCTCATCAAAGGTGTTGTCTTTAAGTCATCAGATACAACAAAGTTTCTTGCAAGAGAAATAGATGACCTTAATAATCTTGATTTAAAGATAAAGTATGAAGTTATTGTTGACTGCTCAGATGAGGAAAAAGCCTACAATACATTAAAAGAAATAAAAAAATGTCTTAGTCAGAAAAGAAACGGGGAGGGGTCTGTGTATATCTGTTTGGATTTTTCAGATTATAATGTTACAATTCTTACACCATTTGAGCCCTGTTTAGATTTTGATATGAAAATTAAAAGAATTCAAAACTGTCAACTGAGGGTATCATGACATTCTATCTTGATTTTGAAAAACCAATACAAGAACTTGAAACAAAGATTGAGGAGTTAAAAAAACTTTCCGATGACAGTGATATTAATCTATCGCAAGAAATAAAAAGACTTAACAAAAGGCTTAAGGAATTAAGGGCTGAAATATTTTCAAATCTAACTCCATGGCAAAAGACTCAACTTGCAAGACACCCCGAGAGACCATATACCCTTGATTACATCTCAATGATAGCTGATGACTTTATAGAGCTTCATGGTGACAGGAGATTTGGAGATGATTATGCAATTGTTGCAGGTATTGGAAAAATTGAGAATCAGCGAGTGGCAATTATTGGTCATCAGAAGGGAAGAACAATAAAGGAGAGAATACAACGCAATTTTGGTCAAGCCCATCCAGAGGGATACAGAAAAGCTTTAAGAGTAATGAAAATCGCAGAGAAATTCTCAATTCCTATAATTTCAATGATTGACACTCCGGGAGCTTATCCGGGTATTGGAGCAGAAGAAAGGGGACAGGCAGAGGCAATAGCAACAAATCTTATGGAAATGTCTCTTATTAAGACGCCAATAATTGCTACAGTTATAGGCGAAGGAGGAAGCGGAGGAGCATTGGCGTTGAGTGTGGCTGACAGAATATTTATGCTTGAACATTCCATATATTCAGTAATCTCGCCTGAGGGCTGTGCTGCAATTCTTTGGAAAAAAGATGGAGATATAGGAATAGATGACTATGCTCGAGCTGCAGATACTTTAAAACTGACTGCACAGGACCTTAAAAACTTTGAAATTATTGACGATATTATTCCAGAGCCTCTTGGAGGGGCTCATAGAGACCCACAGGAAATAGCAAAGAGAATAAAAAATAAGATACTTACAACAATAGAAGAACTAAAAGAAATGAATGTAGATGAACTGCTCAAAAAAAGATATGAAAAATTCAGAAGAATAGGAAATTTCTGGAATTCAACATCTCAGAGAAAAAGATAAATTCAAAACCAAGGTGAAGATAATGACACCTTCACCTTGTTAATTTTTAATAATGGGTTTTAAATAAGATATCAGTAATCATGTTATTTGACTCTTCCAATTCAGCTATTTCATTCTCTGAGTCGGCAGTTATTCTAAACCAGCAATTAGATTTGGGTGCAAATGAATTATCAACAAAAATTGATATTGTTATGTATCCTCCTGCCTGAAGATTTTCTAGTTCAATAATTCCATTTATAATTTCGCCTTTTTTTATGCTACGCCATTTACCATCATTGCCATAATAACCAACCTCATAAGTTGTTGGCTTTAGTTTGCTTCCCTTTTCTGGATAATAATCTTTTTCAAAATCCCATCTTCTCTCTATCTTTGTTTTAAACTTTGCTACATTGCCATGTCCTTTGTTTAAAATGTTAAATCTTAAATGTGCTTCATCATAAATTACTGCTTGTTCATTCTCTTGCTTAGAAATTTTAGGATAAATTTCGACTCTTTCTATTGACAAGTCTGGGAGTTTTGATATAACTTGAGATGCTTTTTTTGAACTATCCTTTGCTTTTTCCAGATTTACATCTGAAATTTCAATTCTTCTTGGCTGAAAACTTTTTGCAAAATCTCCAGATGGAAAACAACCTTTTCTCAAATATTCTGGGTCATCATTAATTGTTAGAGCATATCCATTAACATCAAGGGTTGCAAATATTCTAAATTCTCTACTGTCATTTAGAGGATTTTGTCTTGGTACCCAGCCTCCAACATATTTGAATCCTCTCTCTATGTCATTCTCATTAACAGTAAAGCCTATAACTTGAAATCCTGAATAAGTATAAGGTGTAAAGGCTGGAGTAGGACCTGTGTATTCCAAAACATTGGTTTCTGTCTCTGAATACTTGATACCAATTAATCGTAGGGACATTCTTTTTCCCCAAGCATGTGTTAGTTTTCCTGAAGGACCCTCAAAGGCGCAATTACAACGTCCTCGACCTGCTGGTGAATAGGTTTGTTTTGTAAATTTGACTTTTACACCAACAGTTATTGCCGTGTTTGTATTAAAATCTGCTGGTAAAATAAGTATATCCTCAACCTGTGCACAGTAGAAAGTTTTAAAAGTAATCTGAGGCGCATTAGGTTT
>JBEPZQ010000024.1:0-654 GCA_041640755.1 Thermodesulfovibrio sp.
TGACACTTAATATTTGTTGTTGTTAATATTGATAAAAACCTTCTATCTTAAGAGGGGTAGCTATGGAAATTGAAAAAATTTTTGAGAAATTCAAAGACATAATACTCAGCGAAATAAGAGAAGAGTTTAAACTTTTTAAGGCAGAAGTAAGAGGAGAACTCGCAGGATATAGGCTTGCAATAGAGTCATTAAGTGCGAGAATTGGAAATATTGAATCTGATATAAGAGAGATGAGAACCACATTTAATGCTAAATTTGAAGAAATCAATAAAAGGATAGATGAGACAAATAAGCGAATAGATGAGACAAATAAACGAATTGAAGCCGTAAACAATGAGCTTAGTAGGAGAATAGATGAGACAAATAAGCGAATAGATGAAACAAATAAACGAATTGAAGCCGTAAACAATGATTTTTCTAAGAAAATTGATGAGCTTAGAGTAGAACTAAAGCAGGAGATTATGCTTAATACCCATAGAATTGATGAAAATAATCAGAGAATTGATAGCCTAATGCTTGAAGTTGCGGATATTAAAGGTGACCTCAAGAGAGCTTTTGAAGATAGAATTATACGGGACGATATTATTAAGAGAATTCAGAATCTTGAAGAGAAGGTTTTTGCGTAATTCTTAATTTGTTTTTGCAATAAGATAA